>NZ_JAZRHE010000110.1:0-5700 GCF_045644645.1 Methanobrevibacter sp. | reverse complement strand
AATATTTATTTTAAATAAAATTCAAACATTAATTATGGGATTAAAAAAATTCAACAGGTACATCATATATTTTATTTCGTTATTTATAATCTCTTTAGGTGCTTCATTATCCATCAAAGCTAATTTGGGGACTTCCCCATTAATATGTCTTCCTTATGTATGTAGTCTGATTACAAAATATAGTGTTGGTGAGGTAATGTTTGCATTCACCCTGATTTTTATCCTGATGCAGGTTGTGCTTTTAGGGAGGGGTTTTGAAAAAAGGCAATATCTGCAATTTGTTGTCGGTACAATATTTTCATTTTTCATTGACTTTTCATTGATGCTGGTCGATTTCATCAATCCGGTCGGCTATGCTAGTCAGATGATATTGCTGCTGGTCAGTTGTGTCGTGGTTGCATTCGGAGTTTTGCTTGAAATCCAAACTGAGATTGTCTATCTTCCTGCCGATGGGGTTATTGTGGCCATTTCCAAGGTCATCAAAAAGGAGTTTTCAAATGTAAAGCCATTTGTTGATACTTCGTTGGTTGTCATTGCGGCAATTTTGTCTGTGGTGTTTTTGGGATATCTTGCAGGCGTTCGTGAAGGAACAGTAATATCTGCCATTATCATCGGACCAATCGTAAAGATTCTTAAAAAGTATTTGGATTCCTATGTTGAATGTTTAATAGGGTAATCATTTTAAAACGACTGTTTTATCAATCATTTCAATCAATAATTTGTTTATCGGGTTTTTCAAAGACAAAATGTGTTCCTTCTGATAGCTGTCTTTAAGAGGAATCACTCTAAAGCTGGACATGCATTGGTCAGTTGATCTGAGTGCAAAATAAGCTTCGTATTTGCCGTCTATGATGTTGATGATGATTCCAACGTCATCTGTTCTTCCAGGACTTGCAATTCCTTCTTCGGCAAAAACAATAAATTTTTTAATATCATCTGAAGTGATTAATGTGTATTCGACCAGATATTCATATTCGTCTTCATCAAGGTCATAATCATCGTATTCAATTATTTCAGAGCAATCTTCATCCGGAACATTTAATTGATAAGTGCAATATGCTAGGGAAATGTAAATTCCATCAAGGTCTAGGGCTTTTGAAATAATGTCAAAATATAAGTTATCCAAAGGCTGTGATTTATACATGTCGCCCAATATCTCAGGAACAGTATGTGTTAACCCTCCCTCTTCGAGGACAGTACAATAAAAATGTTCCTCTCCCAAATAACCTGCAGTAGCCGCTTTTTCTATTGTTTTTTTAATGTCAATATTTTCAGCATTCTCAAATTTTCGAGTAATCCTCATCACTTCTTCATTACCTATCATGCTATCTCTGTTTTTCTTTTAGTTTTTCAAGATTTTCTTTTAATAACTTGTAAATATTTTCAGCACCGATTATTTCATCATCAGGAACATCCCAATCAGAGGGATATAAGATAAACGGATTTGTCTGACTTCCGCCGGCACCGCCATGACTTCCCACCAACTCTTCAAATGCACATACTTCATCCTTTTCACTGTCGTAAAAGCTGTTCACTAAAATGTCTGGTGTATGTTTAAAGGAGCTGTTTCTTTTAAGATGATGTGCGATGTTGTCTCCAAAGCCTTCGAGAGGATTTTCGCCGGTTATTTCATGGGTATCCAAGTTGTAGATTCCATCTTTACCAATAGCCAAATCACCGTTTTTGGATTTGACAAGTATAAAACCGATGTATTCATTTTTTATAATGCTTGGAATAAGTTCGGGGAATAATGAGTCTATTTCTTCATATGTTAATCTGTGAGTCCATTGCGTTAAATAAATCATGGCAAGATTTCCGGAAGCAAGTACAATAACTTCGGAATCGGTTAATTCTTCCTCCTCATTCGCATCTTCATTTTTTAAACTATCTATTTTCTGTGAAAAAGGAATATATGCTTCTGCAAAGTGGTCTTCATTAGATGACATTTTTGAATACATTTTTAAATCCTGCGGAAGCAACGATTTTATAAATTCTTCAAAGGATTCGCCGTATCGCTGTTTGAATGTGGCGCCATTGGTTTGGCCATGGTCTGATTGGATAACGAACTCATAGTCTCTTGGTGAGTATTTATTGCAATCAACCAGTCTTTTAATTTGTTTATCCATTCCTTTAAGTGCAAACCATGCATCCTCATCTCTTACCCCGGAGTGGTGAGCAATTTCATCATAGCCTAAATAAGTTGAATAGGCAACATCAATATCCCCAACCATCATGTCCCCAATTAGTGTGGAGGTATTAATTTCTCTCATAAATACGTTTGTTCCGGCTCTTGTTGGAATATAGGCAATTCCTCTGCTAATTCTCGGCTGGATGTTTTTTACTTTATGCTTTATCTGGGATATGATTTCAAGTATCATTTCCGATAAGAATAATGATATGATACGTGCGAAATTGCTTGGATTCGAAAATACGGAAAACCAAGCTTTATTGTACAATTTTTGGAGATTTAAAATTTTACTTAATGTAAAAATAACATTGTCAGTATCTCCGGAAAACAGGTTTGACCTACTTGCACCATTGCTTACAAGCAACCCATCACCATTAGAAATCCTTTCTTCTATAATTTTGACCTGTGTAGGACCAGAACATTGCATCATTTGATTGTCGTTTTCTTTTTCAATCCATCTAAATGCGGTAATGTTTTCATTGTTTCCATGCAGTATTCCAGCTTGGCTGGCTCCGGTTTGTGATGATAAATCGGTCTCCCACATTCTTAGGGTATGGCTTCTATTATCAATAAGCTCTTTGACAGTGGGCATATAACCTTTATCAATAGCTTCATTCAACACGTCATAAGCTAATCCATCAATTTCGACTATTATTAAACCAGGATAATCTTTTATATCACTTTTTCTTTTCTTTTCAGCATCTCTAAGGACTGACCTGTAATATGAGGCATCATCTTCAATTGTAAGCAATGCCGAAAGGCTGGTTGTAGTAAATGCCATGGCTACTGGTAATAATATTATTGCCAATCCACTTATTTGCATGCCGAATAACGGTGCAAAAAATTCCATTAAGAATCCATTTAGGAGAAGGGACCCGATACCAAATGTTAATGTTAAAAACGGAAGCAGTATCTTGGTTAAAATTGGCCAAAGAAATGAGTTTATAATACTTATGAATAACACAAATAATAGGATGTCATCAAAATATGATAGCTTAACGCCCAATCCAATAAAACTAACTAAGTATATTCCTATTACATTTCCTATGAATATTATTATGCTTCTTTTTAATGTGGTTAGGGGCGAGGTTTCAATTTTTTTTATTTTTTCCATGTTATCCCAGATATTCAAATATTTCATCGATTGTATTGGCTATTCTAAAGGTTTCTTCCTGTTTATATAAAAATCCTTTTGCACCCATTTCATCAATCATTTCAAACATTTTATTGAAAAAATCTTTGACATTGAATACGATGACAGGTTTGTTGTGCTGTTTTAATTTTTTAAGAGTGATTATTTCAAAAAATTCATCCAATGTTCCGATTCCTCCGGGTGATATAACAAATGCATCTGAATTTTCCAGAAATTTTTTCTTTCGCTCATCCATTGTGGTAACATAAATGAATTCATTACAATCCTCACATAACGGTTCAAAGTTTCCAATCCACTCAGGAGCGATTCCGATAGAATTTCCATTATTGTCATGCACTCCTTTTGCACATGCACCCATCATGCCTGTGCGTCCACCACCAAACACTAATGTGTGTCCATTTTGAGCTAGTTTACAACCTAATTCATAAGCTTCATCAGTGTAAATTTTATCTATTTTTCTACTTCCTGATCCATAAAGGCAAATATTCATACTATCAACTAAATGTCGGGTGTTTGTTCTGCAAGGCACAGATGGCAAATTGCATCAACATTGTCTTTCTGATTATCTTTTACTGGGCAGAAATATTCTCCGTTTATCTCTTCAACTTTTAAACTTCCTGGAAATTCACTTCCAACGGGATGTATTGGTTCTTCGAGAATGAATGTTGTATATAATGCTGTAATTACATAAATTAATGGGAATTTATCCTCTTTTGAATCGTATATTCTTTCTTTTTCGAATGTTCGCTCAAGCATTGGGAAGGATTCGTCAAATGCTTGTTTATCGATAGGGGAATCATCATAGTTGTCATTTTCCAGGACTTCCTTCATGCGCATTATGAAATACTTTACATAAATTTCCAGGTATTTTTCACGGTAACTTGCATGAACATATTCCCCATCCTTTCTCATGTGTGCTGTAGCCATCATTAAATCATACACTGAAATTATTTTAGCATATTTTTTAAGTATCTCCATCAACTCACTTTTCCTTATTTCCTTTTTCGGAGTTAAATCTTTCAGTTCGATTAATATGTCTTCAGCTTCCATGATTTTAATATTAATTTTATTATTAATAAAAATTTTTTTAAATGTAAAAAAATATAATACTAACTGGAGAAATTGTTATGTCTGAAGATTTTATGGAGATTTCAAAAGAGGATATCGAAAACATTGAAAATGCATTAAAGGTTAATGCGGATTACAAATTAAAAAATTCTAAATTTGACATCAAATCATTTGAAAAAGGTAAAGAAATAGTTTTTGTACAATATGTTGCAAATGTGGAAAATGAGTTGGTTTTCCAAACAAAGGAAGAAAATGGTAAATATTATATTTCAGACACTTTTGGTTTATTTATGGATAATATTATAAATGGTAATGTTTCAAGAGATGTTTTCCAATCTGTTAATAAATATTTCCATGATGTCATTGGCAGTGAAGATGATTTTTCAGATGAAAAGGAGGAATTGATTAATTTTTTACTTTTGACTGAAGAATATGATGAAAGTCAACTTCAAAAAGATTTGGATCCATCTAAAATTCGTGAAGATTATAAAAATGATCACGATAAGATTTATTCAGATGAATCTTTAAATAGGGTTCAAAAAAGTTTGGCTTTAAAGGAATTAGTTCACATGTCAGTTTGTCAGGTTGTGAATGATATTGATTTGTTTTTCACAAGGCCATATGATCTAACCCCTGAGGAGATAGCTGAGAAAAATAAACAGGAAGCAAAAGCATTTGAAAATGAATTGCAATTATCCTAGATTTGACATAACTATTTAAGTAATAGTTTCAACATAATATTTATTATCAATCCAAATAATGATTATATGATTACAATTACTAAAAACGAAGAAGTTGTTCTAAATCAGATAAAAATATTCGTCGTCGAATATCCTGAAGGCATTCCAATCAATGTTTTAAGGAAGGATTTGGGTTTTCATGAATATGATTTAGTTCAAATTCTCAGTGAACTTGAAGATAAGGAGTTAGTTGTTTTCAAAGATGAAAAAGTCTCTTTATCAGAACATGAAAAAGAAGTGAATACTGTTAATTCAAAAAAGGATGTTGAAGAATTAGAGTTGAACATGAAAGAAAAGGAATCATATAAACTTATTCAGGATTTGGTTGATGATAAAAACCTCATATCTAAGTATACGCTAGAGGGGCATCTTTTATATGGTGATTTAAAATTGTCTAATTTTAGAATGTATCATATTATTTTGTCCTTACAGAATAAAGGCCTTTTAAAATCAATTACTAAGGAAGACGGCGAATATTATCTGCTGGTTGAATAATATTTTTTTTAAAAATCATAATAATCAAGAAATATTTTTTTTATATTTAATCATAA
>NZ_JAZRHE010000109.1:0-19519 GCF_045644645.1 Methanobrevibacter sp. | reverse complement strand
ACCCTAATTTCTTCTGTGTTTTCTAATGCACCTTGTATTTTTGCAATAGCTTCAGATTTATTGTACTCTTTAGGAAGGGAAATTTTCCTAGAAAGTTCTTCATCTAAATTGTCTGCAAGAACTTCGGTGATTACTTTCAATCCACGAGAAGTTTTTTCATAAGCTCTAATTCCCATTACAACGACCGGAGGCACTTCCAATACAGTAACTGGAGTAAAAACATCCATACCATTAGTTGGAGAGTTTTTATCAGTATCAGTGACTAAAGCATGAGTCATACCGACTTTATAACCTGCGAGGCCGAGTAATTTTGGTTCATCAATTTGAGGCCAAGACTTTACTCTAGGGGTTTCTTTAGCTGCTCTTTTCCTTGGACTAAAAGCAACAGACCCTTTTCTTGGCTGGTGATGTCTTACCATTTAATTTAACCTCCTTAATTATAATTTTTTCCTTATTTTTTAAATCAATTTAATTTTTTTAATTCGAATTGCTAAATAAATAGCATTCGTACAAGTTTGATAAAATCATACAATGTACAACTTCATCGAAATAATAAATAGCTGTAAAAACAATTACAACTAGATAAATATCAAATTTCAATATATTCCATTGAGTCTAATTCAATTGAAGCACAATTAAGAATATATTCAATGTATAAATCATTCTGTGCTAAGTTCATTTTTAGGCGAGTCCTAAAAACATCAATGTATAAAAAGTTGAGCAAGTAATCTATTAGAGTGTAAAACTAATAAATCATAAAGAGAATTAAAATCTCATAAAGTTAAATAAAGAAAGTGTAGCGACAACTGCCTCTTCAGTCCTAACAGTTTCAGTTCCCTGATTTGGAATTGTATTAACCTTAAATAAATCCCAATTCGGATTAGAAACATCTTCTGCAATTGAAGAATAAGGGCCACCAAATAAAATAGCAATACTATTACATTCATCTACTTTATGCTTTAATTCACCAAAAATAGAATCAATATAATCTCCATACCTTGTAGTTTCAACAACAAGATCAGGTTTAATTAATTTTAAGCTATTTTTAAGACTCTTATTAGAGGATATAACTTTATACCCCCAGTAAACGTCATCTGGTTTATCAGGTGTGACTATTACTTCTTTCTTAGCTATTTTAGTAATCTTAAAGTCAAAAATTCTTTTGACTGAAAGTTGCTCTTTACAGAATGCAAGTTTATCCATACCTATATCAACAAAAGTTCCCTTCCTATTTCTCTTAACAGTGAAACCTTGTCTATAATCCCCCACGTCTGGTTGACTATTAACAGGATGATGAGGAGTTCTAAGTGGTGGAAGAATACCGACATGCTTTAGTTCAGCTTTAATAGGATATGCTTGTTTCCTCAAATATTGAGGAGTATTCATATAACCTAAAACTTCAGCAATAAAACTTCCATCATTCTCTCCATCTTCATTTTTAACATTGCCATCATTATAAATAACAACATTATCTGCTTGAAAAATCGCTAAAGCTCTACCTAGAATCCCTACCTTATAAGTACGGATTTTGAGATCCTTAGACTCAGAAAGAAATGAGTTTGGAATAAATACAGATAGCTCATCTTTATACATTACCTTACATTATGTAAACTAAAGTATATAAAGATTGCCCTACATTTATATAGCTATCACTAAATAGACTTACACATTTACAAAATATTATATCAATTATAATATCCGTAGCTTCTTTTTATGCTACCAACTTTTTTATACTCAGAGAATATATTAATATAATATATATGTTATCCACTATATAAAGGTATTGTTTTTTAAGCGAAAATTTTAAAAAAATAAATTTGCCAAATTTTATAGATTTTTTAAAAATATTTTTTACAGATTGGGGAGTTGAAATCAATAATCTTCTTAATTATCTATTTTTTTCCTTACAATGCTCCTCATCAAATGGACAAGGTTTTACTGAAACATATCTGATTTCAGGTATCTTTAAAATGTTTTGCTCAACTTGATATGTAATTTCATCGGCTTCCTTAACTGTCAAATCAGCATCCATTTTCACGTGCAAATGAACAATCAAGTATGATGCAAAATTATCAATCACAATATTGTGTGCATCACTTACATTAGGAGTTTTATTGGCTATGCGCCTAATCTTTGCAACTATCACATCTTGATTTGGAACAAAACCCATGATATGTAGAATATTTTCTTTACCGATTTCATATGCTGTTTTTAAAATTAAGATTCCTATAAAAAAACCAATGATTGGATCGAGTATTGGAAAACCGGATTTCGCAACAACAACACCAACGAGAATTGCTATTGATGTATATATATCTGTTCGCTGATGCTGACCATCCGCTTCAATAGCAGGACTGTTGATTTCCCTTCCAATTTTAATGATGTATCTGCTGATGACAAAGTTTAAAAATATACCTAAAATAGCCATCATCACCACATAGTTATCAGGCACTACAATACTGCTTGGATCGTGTAGCTTATGGTTTGCAATATCCATAATCTCAAAGCTAATGAAAGTTAGGAAAATCACAATTATAAGTCCAGTTAATGCTTCAGCACGACCATATCCTTCAGGAAATCTTTCATCGGCAGGTCTTTGACTTATTTTAAACCCGATATATGCAATGATGGAAGTTACAATGTCTGTGAACGTATGCATTCCTTCAGCAACTAATGCATAACTTCCACCCATCAATCCAACAGCAATATTCAAAACTGTCAATAAACAATTTGAACCTATTGCAACCATTGATGCTCTTTTTCCAGCTTTATTACGACCCTGTTCCATAAAAATTCTCCGTAGATTGACTCCCTATTATAAATAATTATTGACTCGAAACCATATAATTTAATAATTTTGAATACCATTGAAATAGAATTTCAAACTTGGAAAGTTAATTATACATATAAACTTCAACAATATATTTTTTTAGTTTTTTAATATTAAAGAATTCATCATAATTCCTGAAAGATGTTATCATTAAAAAAAAACACCTTGAAAAGAAACCATAATTTTTTAAAAGAGTTATAACTCCGCCCTTATAGCAATCACACGCACATCCCGATTATCCTTTATGTGAAAATCATAGATTTTCGGAATTGGAAAATCATACCTGAAAATATGGGTGATATCCAAATTATTTTCATCATAATAATTTATCAAAAACTCTTCGGTTGATGCCATGTGAAATGAATACAATACTTCAGTTTCCAAATCAACGGCTTTCTTTACGAATTTCAAATCCTGGCCCGAATCAGCCTTCCTTTGAGACCCGAATGGGGGATTTTGAAATACAGTATTTACATCATAGCTACAATTAAAATCAGCAATGTCATTCTTAATGAATTTTACATTATCAACATTTAAATTATATGAAACTTCTTTTGCCAAATCGATTGAATCAGCATCAATATCTATACCAACTGCCAGACTTGCACCCATTAAAGCAGAAGCGATTGTAAATATTCCAGTGCCACAACCCAAATCAAAAATAGTTTTTCCGTCAATGTCTCCAAGTGAAAACGCATTCCACACCAAATCAGAAGCGATAATGGAAGGAGTGGTGTACTGTTCAAGATTTACCTTGGGTTTGGGATGAGTTGGAATTGATTGAAGCCTCATTTCTAAATGTTTTTTACGAGCAATCTTTTTCATCAATCAACATATTTAATTATTATATTTAATATAATTATATTATTAATAAAAAAAAATTGCTTTGAGGTTTCAAATGTTTGAAAAAGTATTAATTGCAAATAGAGGAGAAATCGCCATAAGGGTCATGCGCGCATGTCGTGAGCTCGACATCAAAAGTGTGGCCATTTATTCCGATGCTGACAAAACTTCCCTTTATACAAATTATGCTGATGAAAGTTACCCATTAGGTAACCCTTCACCTGCAAAATCCTACTTAAATATAGAAAAAATCATAGACATTGCCCTGGATTCTGGTGCGGATGCCATACATCCCGGTTATGGGTTCCTGGCAGAAAATCCAAAATTCGGAGAGGAATGTGAAAAAAATGGAATTAAACTCATCGGACCTAGCGGAGATGTTATTCATCAGATGGGAGACAAGATTACATCAAAATCACTCATGAAAAAGGCAGGAGTCCCTGTCATCGAAGGTACACCAGAAGGTGTTACCGACATTGATGAAGCAAAAGAAATAGCTGCCCAAATCGGCTATCCTGTAATTGTCAAAGCTTCCGCAGGAGGTGGGGGAATAGGTATGCGTGCAGTCTATGAAGAAGATGAACTTGTGCGTGCAATCGAATCAACACAATCAGTAGCTTCCACCAACTTTGGAGATTCAACCGTGTTTATCGAAAAATATCTTGAAAAACCACGTCACATTGAATTCCAACTTTTGGCAGACGATCATGGAAACGTCATTCATGTAGCCGACAGGGAATGTTCCATCCAAAGAAGACATCAAAAGCTTCTTGAGGAAGCGCCTTCCCCAATCATGACCGAAGAATTGAGAGAGGAAATGGGAGGAAGCGCCGTAAAAGCCGCAGAATATATTGGATATACAAGCGCAGGAACCGTAGAATTCCTATATGATGACGGAAACTATTATTTCCTTGAAATGAACACACGTATTCAGGTAGAGCACCCAATTACAGAACTCATAACCAATACCGACCTGATCAAGGAACAGATTAAAATAGCCGCTGGTGAAGAATTAAGCTACTCACAGAATGACATACAGGTTAACGGCCATGCAATCGAATGCCGTATCAATGCAGAAGACCCGCTTAATGACTTTTCACCAAATCCCGGAAAAATTACCGGTTACAGATCCCCTGGAGGGCCTGGAGTTCGTCTGGACAGTGGAGTATACATGAACTATACCATTCCGACATTTTATGACTCAATGATTTCCAAACTGATTACTTACGGAAGAAACAGAAATGATGCAATCAACAGAATGAAAAGAGCCTTAAGCGAATATATCATATTGGGTGTGAAAACAACAATCCCATTCCACAAGGCCATCATGAGAAATCCGAATTTCATTTCCGGAGATTTGAACACCCATTTCATAGACCTTCACAAAAAGGGCATTGAACATGAAATGGAAAACGTGATTGCAGAGGATCTGGAAATCGTGAACAAAATGAAATCAACATTTATGCCTGGCAAAAAGATAGCTGCCATTTCAGCCGCTGTTGGATCTTATCAAAATGCTGTTAAAAATCAACAAATACAAAAGAAATAAATTTGGAGATTGTTAAATGCGAGAAGAAATTATCAACTTATTAAAAAAAGAAAATAAACTTTCTAACAAAACAATAAGTGAAATCAAAGACATAGACCTGAACGACTTTTCAAACATTGTAAAAGAACTCGGAAAAGAGGACACCGAATACATCAAAGCATCTGAAATTTCAAAGGATTTGGACACCGACTATATCGGTAAAAACATATATGTCTTCAAGGAAGTCAGCTCAACAAATACCGTTGCCAAATTCCTGTCAATAAACGGTGCTGAAAGTGGAAGTGTGGTAATCTCCGAAAAGCAAACAAAGGCAAAGGGAAGATCCGGAAAATCATGGGAATCACCATTGGGCGGAGTATGGCTATCCATAATATTGAATCCAAACGTGGATTACACAAAATTGCCATTAATAACACTGGCAACAGGAGTGGCCGTTGCAAAAACTCTTGAAAAAGTAGGAGTTGAAAATCCGGAAATCAAATGGCCTAATGATATAATAATTAATGATAAGAAAGTCTGCGGAATACTGACAGAAGCGGTAAGCAAATTCAATACCATTGAAAATGTCATTATCGGTGTGGGCATTGATGCAAACCTAAACATAACCGACTTCCCGGAAAAACTGCAGGATGGAACAACAACACTTAAGGAAGAACTTGGAAGATCCGGAGATGAAAACCTTCTAATAAGAACATTTTTAGAGGAATTCGAAAGGACAACCGAACTCTTTAACCATGAGGGATATGAGGACATCCTGAAAGAATGGAGAAAACGTTCATATACCATTGGAAAAATTGTAGAAGTAAGAGAACCGTTCAATACATATTATGATGCATATGTTTTGGGAATAGGTAAAGAAGGAGCGTTGGTTGTTGAAAAAATTGACGGAACTCTAGAAAAAGTAATTTCCGGAGAATGTATAATCAAAAAGTGAATACAATCTCCCTGCATTCATCTTCATTTGAAACTGCTTCCCGCAGTCTTTTGAATGAAGATTCTATTTTTTTATTTAATTCATTCAAATCTAATTTAAAAGCATCTGCTGTTGACAAGTCAAATCTGATTGTTGCTGATGCACCAGGCATTGAAACCGGCGGGATTGTAATGATTCCATGGTCTTTCAATAGGATAAATGAAAACACAAAGGCCAAATCATCAGCAGACAAATTATTCTCAATATCCATCTCTTTTTCCAAACCTTCAGGAGAAATCATGACTCCTGTAGGTGTCTTTTCGAAATTGCTGAAGCTTTCATTCAACAAATCAAACAGTTCGTCTTTTCTCTCAAAGCTATCAATCAAATTATCGCCATTGAAATTCTTAAAGCCGTTCAACATTGCAAGAACTGCCGGAGGCTGCGCTTCAAGACCAAATTGAGTTACTTTGACCTTAATTTCATCAATCAAATCTTTTCTGCCCGCCATAAGTCCTCCTCTTGGACCAGGCATTAACTTATCAGTGCTTGTAATGGCTATATCCGCGCCCAAATCACATGCCTTCGCCTGATTGAAAACCACTGTCCTGAGTCTTGCTCCTGATGCGTCATCCACCATGACAGGAATATCCCTTTCATGAGCCATTTCAATGACTTTCTTAAACTCGTCCTCATCGATTACCTTATGGTCCATTGTAGATCCGGTAACCACAACCAAAGAGGTGTTTTCAGGAATTGAAAACTCATCAAAAACATCTGTTTCAAAGTAATTGGCACCCACCAATTTACAGCTTCTTGGAATTGACGGATGAGCCGGCAACTCGGCAAGATAATGCACAACATTTGAACTTTCAGGCACTAAAGTCAGTATTGTTGCAAGTATTCCGGATGATGTCCTGTTCAACGGAAGGATTTTGTCTCCACCCATATGCTCCCTTCCAACACTTTGCAATTCCTCTTCAAAAATAGCCGGACCAACATATGTCTCCAAGAGATTAATTTCGGAAGGGGTTGCAATGAATCCCCCTGACAGACCTGTCAAGTCAAACAATGAAGAACGCCCATCGTTTTCAACCTTATGCTTGATGATTGAAAGGGCATTTTCCCTTTTTTTAACTTCATCTAAAGAATTATTAATTATCATCTAATCGGATTCGTCTAATTCAAGTTTGTAATCGTCAAAGAATTCCAATATTGCCTTTAACTGTTTATCGGTAACAGGTATGGAAGTGTATTCTTCCTCTTCAGGTATCTGATAGAAATAGTCTGCAAATAACACTTTACCTGTAGGGCTTGTAATGATGGTCAAACCATCGGTGAGCTTATCTGGATTTTTGTTTTGGAATTCTATCTCAAAAGAAGTACCAAATTTTTCTGAAAATTTCTGCTTTTCTTCAGGATCTCTGTTGCACTTTCTAATTTTGGTCATTCTTGATTTCAATTTCTTTTCCGCGAGTTCATTAATATCAGCCATAATATCACTTCTTATTTTATTCTCCATAAATAAGTTAAAGTAAATTAAAATATACTATAAACTAAATTATATATAAGTATTCCTTATTAATCCAAAAATATTAATCATATAGGCTATTGCCTTTGCCATCCATGGCAACGATAAGGGGGCCGAAATCCTTAACCTTCAGGTTCCACATGGCTTCGGGCATGCCCAAGTCAAGCCAGTCCACACTTTCGATTTCTTCAACGGCATCAACATATAATGCCGCGCATCCTCCTGTAGCAACTACATACAGGGCATTGTTCCTGACCAATGCCTCGCGAACAGTATCATCCATTCCTCCTTTTCCTACAACTATCTTCGGACCCATATCCAAAACATCACTTTGATACGGATTCATTCTCATGGAAGTGGTTGGGCCAATGGCAACCATCTTGTATTCCCCATTTTGTTCGGATATGATTGGTCCGGCATGGAAAAGAGCTGCCCCTTCAATATCCAGCGGAGCCCCCTGTTCAAGAAGCCTTTTATGTGCCTGGTCACGTGCAGTCAATATGTTGCCAGTTAAATAAACTACATCACCAGCATTTAACTCATTTAAATCGTCGTCTTTTATTGGTACATTTAATTTTTTTTCCATTTATCCACCTTTCTATAAGTAAAAATTTATTTATTAATAATACTAAATTATGAATATATAAAATTTTTAGCTTTAATAAAATTAATGGTTAAAAATAGTAATGAGGAAAAATATGTCAAGTATGAGCAGTGTTGCAGGGTTATCAAAATACATTACCACCTTGCCAAAAACCAAATTTTCAATTGTTGGAATGATTTTGATAAGCATTTTAACAGGCATTCTATATTTCCTGATAGATGTGACTTCATATCCTTTATTGGCAGAAATATTCTATGGAGGAGTATATACATTACTTATAATTGGCGTTCCTTCAATTATGAGCGGTGCACTTAACCAACAGGTAATCAGCATACTTGACGGAATCAATGTGAAAATTAAACATTCTATGTTTTTATCCGCATTATCAATGACCATATTATGCTTAATACTAGTTACCGGCGGAGCAATTTCCAGAATTTTAAATGTTGATATTTTCTTGAACTCATTATTATTCAGTTGTGTTTTAATTTATGGTTTTAATACATTAGTATTTTGGTCTACCGCAAAAATAAGATTCACAAAAGCCGCAGCAACTGGTTTAATTCAACCGGTACTTATTTTAGCAATGTACATATTAATTACATTCTTTGTAACAGACACCAGTTTTATGGGTCCTGTTATTTTACAAATTGCCATAAAAGCAATAATTGCAGGAATAATTTTTGTTTTAGCCATTTATGCATTCATTACTGTTATTGCATCACCATTTAAGAAAAACTTGGGAATTGGAGTGCTGGATTTATTAAGTTTATTCATTGCACATATGAACGAAGGATCAAATTCCCTCGAAGGTTTATTTGAAAACATGAGTGAAGCAATAGATACTGTAGTGACTTTCATCAGTTTTAAGACTGAAAATGGAATTAAAGCATTGTTTATTTCACCATCAGTTCATCCAGGTCCTCTTGGAGATTTAGGAGGATCCAACATGCCCACAATTCTTTCCAATAAATTTGATTGCTTTACAATGGTTGCGCATGGCCCATCAACTCATGATTTTAACCCGATTGCAGTTTCAGAAATCAATAAAATAGAAGATGCTGTTAAAAATGGATTAAAAAAAGTTGAGTATTCTCCGGATGCAAGCAAATTCGTAAGATATAATTCGGAAAATGCGAATATTGGAGTTCAATTCTTTAATGAGGGCATGGTAATACTGTCCACATTTGCACCTGAAGGCAGTGACGATATTGAATTTGGGGTAGGGCTTACCATGATGGCTCAAAGTAGAAGCAAATGTAATGTTAAGGATTCTGTAATCGTGGATTGTCATAATTCATTTACTGCCGAAAGTGGTGAGGTTTTGCCTGGAAATGCTGAAGTGTTCCATTTAATTGATGTTATTGACAAGATAAATCCTAATCAGGCTAAAAATAGCATTAAAATTGGATGCTGGCAGACAACAATGGACGATTTTGGCAAACAAGAAGGAATCGGTGAAAGCGGTTTAAAAACTATGATTATCGAAGTTGAAAATCAAAGAACAGCATATGTTTTATTTGATTCAAACAATATGGAAATCGGATTCAGACAAGAAATCATAGATGCCACCAGTGATTTGGAAATAGATGAACTGGAAGTAATGACCACTGACACACATACTGTCAATACAATTTCAAGAGGATATAATCCAGTCGGAATAGTAAAAAGGCCTGAAATTATAGAATATGTTAAAACAAGTATTATTGAAGCAATAAAAGATTTAGAAAAAGTTGAAGTGGGAACTGGAACTGAAAAAATAAAGAATCTCAACACATTTGGTCCGAATAACTCAACTGAATTAATTTCAACAATTAGTTCAGTTGTAGCCGTCAGTAAAATTATAGCTCCAGTTTTATTAATAACCTCATTACTTATAGCATTTATTTGGATATTCTTCGCAAGCTTTTGAAGCACCTCAACTTTTATAGAAGTTGTGGATTTCTCGAATTTTTAATCTGCAAATTACCGGGTGTTCTCTAAGCAAGATACATTGCAAATAATGTATAAGCAATTACCCAGGTAAAGAAAAATGGTGCAATTCCATCCCATAACCATTGGGAAAATCCGGAGATTTCCTCTCCGGCAATTTTTTGAGAAAATTGACCGACAAAATATAAGACAATTAGTGCGATAATCCCTGCAAAAACATCATTTTTAAATCCAAACCAACCGAGGGTCAATCCGGCAGAAATTAAGGCTGTAATCAAAGCAGCGATAATATGAATTGTTGTAACTTTAACTGTTGTATCCATGATATCCTCCATAAATAAATATATTAATATAATTTTAGTGATTATAATATATTAATGTATTGAAAGATAAAGGTGTTTATATGAAAACAATGTCAAATGTAGACATTTACACAATAAGTAATGAATTAAATAATTTACTAAGTGGTGCCAGAGTAGACAAATCATTTCAGCCAACTAAGGATATAGTTGTAGTAAGATTCCATGTTCCTGGAACGGGCAGGATTGATTTGGTAATGCAATGTGGCTCTAGAATTCATACTAGCCAATATCCACTTGAAAATCCCACCAATCCGCCGACATTTCCTATGCTTTTAAGAAAAAGAATCAAAGGAGCACATGTTGAAAGCATAAAACAACACAATTTTGATCGCGTAGTTGAAATCAAAGTGAAAAAAAACAAATACTATACAATAATTGTTGAACTATTTGATAAAGGAAATATAATTCTTTTAGATGATGAAAATAATATCATTTTACCTCTTAAAAGAAAACATTGGAGCAATAGAGACATAAGCTCCAAAAAAGAGTATATGTTCCCAGAAGAAAGGGGAATCAATCCAATTACCTCCACAATAGAAGAATTTAAAAAAATCTTTGAGAATGCGGAAAGTGATGTTGTAAGAACCCTTGCAACAAATGGACTTGGAAGTTTATATGCAGAAGAAGTAATTGCAAGAGCCAATGAGATTATAGAGGTAGACAAAAATACTTCAAATGAAAACCTGAATGAAGAACAATTGGAAGGATTATTTAAAGGCTTTAAAAATTTATTTGATAGTCTAAAAAATGAATCAGTTAAACCTCAAATCGTTAAAAATGATTCTAAAGAAGATGTTGTTCCCCTTGATTTAGTAAAATATAACACCTTTGAAAAAACATATTACGAAACCTTTAATGAAGCATGTGATGAATATTATTCCAAAAAGGTAAATACCGGCATTAAGGATATCAAAGAATCCGCATGGAATAAAAAAGTAGGCAAATATGAAAAAAGATTAAGTTTACAGCAGGAAACCCTTAATAATTTTGAAAAGACAATTGAAGAAAGCACACATAAAGGGGAATTAATTTATTCGAATTACACCACCATTGAAAACATGATAAATGTAGTAAATACTGCGAGAAGTAAAGATTATTCTTTTAAAGAAATTGGAAAAACACTTAATAAAGCTAAAAAAGACGGAATGGCCGAAGCACAAGTTTATGAATCAATCGATAAACTGGGTGTTTTAACACTGGATATTGAAGATACAAAAATAAATATCGACCCTAAATTAACTATCCCGGAAAATGCTGAAAATTACTACGAAAAAGCCAAAAAAGCAAAAAGAAAAACAAAAGGTGCTTTGACAGCCATTGAAAATACAAAAAGGCAACTAGAAGAAATTAAAGCCAAAAAAGATATTGCAATGGAAAATATTTTAGTGCCTAAAAAGAGGGTGAAGAAAAATCTTAAATGGTTTGAAAAATTAAGATGGTTTGTAAGCTCTGACGGCATCTTAGTAATTGGAGGGCGTGATGCAAACACAAATGAGAGCGTTGTTAAAAAATATCTCGAACCTAACGATATTTATTTGCATGCTGATATACATGGTGCAACATCAACTGCTATAAAATTAAATGGTGTCGGATTAAATGACAATATCATTAAAGAATCTGGTGAGTTTGCAGCATCATTTTCATCTGCTTGGTCAAAAGGTTTCACATCCCAAGACGTATTTTGGGTTCATCCAGACCAAGTATCAAAAACACCCGAAGCAGGAGAGTTTTTACCTAAGGGGTCATTTGTCATAAGAGGCCATCGAAATTACATAAGGGGTGCGAGAGTAAAATTGGCTATTGGAATTGTGGATTATGAAGGCAAGCGTATTATGGCAGGTCCAATTGACGCCCTTGAAGCCCATTGTGAGAATTTCGTTGTTTTAAAACCTGGGTTTACGAAAAAAGAAGCTATTGCTAAAAAAATTCTAAACAAAATTAATGAAAATGATTTGATTGATTTGGATGACATAATAAGAGTTTTGCCTTCAGGAAAATGCGATATCGATGAGGAATATCATCAAAGAAAAAAATATGAAAAAAGTTAATCCTGATAATCTTCAGGATTATACTCATAATATTCGTCTGGATTCATAACCACAACATCTATTTTTGGATTAAACTGACTGACAAAATTAGCAAATATTGCAGGGTCTTGTTCTATAGGTGGAAATGTATTGTAATGCATTGGCATGACCACCTTAGGGTTCAACCACATTGAAGCTAATGCTGCCTCGAAAGGACCCATTGTAAATTTATCGCCAATTGGAAGCAATGCAATATCCGGTTTGTATATATCGCCAATAATGGTTTTCATGTCTCCAAACAATCCAGTGTCCCCGGCATGGAAAATTTTAGTGCCGTCTTCAAAGGTTATTAAGAAACTGGCTGCAGTCCCTCCGGGAACAGTTTCTTCAACCACGTCAATATCAGAAGAATGTTTAGCTTCCAACATTGTAAATTTGATATTTCTGAATATGAATGATCCTCCAATATTAACACCAATATTTCTAATGCCTTGTTTTGCTAAAAAGAGTGAAATTTCGTGGATACAAGCGATAGGGGCATTAGTATTATTGGATATTTCTAAAGAATCTCCAAAATGGTCTGAATGTCCATGAGTAAGCAAAATGATATCTGGATTTAATTCTTCAACAGGGACCTGGCAAGAAGGATTATTGCTAATGAAAGGGTCAATTAAAATCTTAACATTATCATCACTGATAATTTCAAATGCCGAATGGCCTAGCCATCTAATTTCCATTAAGCCGCTCCCCCAACATTCATTACAATACTTTCATCTAAACTAGAAGCGATATCCCATGTTTTTTCAAAATCTGCTCTGATACTTGAAATAGAACTTCTGTCATCATAGATAGCCCCATATTCAACACCATTCTGACTATCCGAAATAATCATTGCGTGTGAATCATCTGTGATTAAATTGACTGTGTGAACTTTAGGAACTGTTCTAATATGAACTCCCTGTTTTAAAAGAGAAGAAATTAAAAACATGTATGACATATCAGAAAGGTCGAATTCATCAATGATGACTCTAGAATAGATTGTTGGAACATGAGATAAGAACCTATCAGATAAGTCATTCAATGAAGGAATCTCCAACATTATCTCTTTATTGATATTGACTGCCAGCTGATCAAAGGCGTCCTGTGATGTTACTAACCCGTCATTATGAATTACATAGCTGTTAAGGTCTTTTGGGATTGGAAGACTTTCAGGGTCATTGATATCAATTTTAATATCTCTAGGAGCATTAGTTTCTTGAGCAACTGGAGTTGGATGTTCAACAACGATTTCTTCGCTAGGAGTTTCTTGAGATAAGGCTTTTTTAATTTTATCGGATTTGTCTGTTTCAACAACGAATTCAGGCACATCAGTGGTGAAATAATCTTCTTTACGTTTTTTAGGAGTTCTGGTAACCTTTAATGGTTTATCATAATTCGGAGTGAAAGTAAGTTGTCTGTCGAAATTATGGTCGACTTCTTCACCATTAACAACATTTAAAACAGCTTTAGGATTATCTTCAAAAGAATCATCGTAATAATCCCTAACAGAAGGCTCTTGATAATCTTCAAGAACTAATTCATCATAACCTGTATCATCATATTCGTTGAATTCATTGCGAACATGTAAAGTTTGATGTCTGTTGTTGGATTTCCTTTCAAACCTACCTAATGCAGCAGAATTGAAATCTTTAGAATTAATAAAATCTTTAATAGCATTAGTAGTCTTATCCGCATTTGAATCAACAAAATAGCTAATAATCATAATAATTCCAACAATGGCTATGATAAGACCAACTATTAATAATATATCTAGTAAATTATACACACTAGTCTCATATGCTATGAGAATTCCTACTACAAATAAAATAAAACCTGAAACTAACTTTAATGTATTTCCCACGATTTCACCCTTATCAATTTTAATCACTCTATATTTAACTTAATTATATTTTATCTACAACCCCATTAATAAACCTAATGGAAAAAATAGGAAAAATCTATAAAAAAAATATAAAAAGTATTACGTTTTTATAAAATAGTAATATTAATATAATTAAAAATCATAATATTAATTGGTGAAAAAAATGAAAAAAATGAAAAAACTCATCAACGAAAATTCAGGTCAGGGAGCAGCAGAATACATTCTATTGTTCGGTGGCGTAATTGTTATTGCTCTACTTGCATTAACAATTTACAGATCATACATGGAAACAAGTGACACAAGTTTAAAAGCAAAAGATGACATAATAGATGTTAGAAACACAATACTTGACAACCGGACCCATGTTTAGAAGAAAACTAGACAACAAAGGACAAGGAAGTGCAGAATTAATCCTAATAACTGGGGGATTGATTGTGATAATACTTCTGGTAGGAAGTTATATTTCAAATATAACAAACAAAACACAAAGAAACCTAAACACTTTGTTAAAACAAGAAAGAGATTTTTTAATAAATAAAATTTGAAAATAGGGTCAACCCCTATTTTCCACTAATCAATGAGTTTAAAATTTCGTTCCATGAATCTGAATTAACATTACTCAATTTCATGCCAGTTCTGGTTAAAACTCTTATATCCTGTGGACATGCAGTTACACAAGCTCCACATAAATTGCAGAAGTCCAAATTAGTAACAGCTTTACCGTCAACAATATCAACAGCATTACATGGGCAGACATCTTGACAAGCATGACAGGAGTCGCCTTTACATATTTTTTCTTCTTCTTCAATAACTTCAAGAGTTCCTTCAAACGGTTTTGTTACAGTAATTGCATCAACAGGACAAATTTCAGCACACCATGAACAGTTTACACAAGTATCCTCAACTATGAAGGCATCACCAGTGACTTCCGGAACTTCAATTTCATCAGCATACATACAGGTAGCGCATACTTCCCTGATTGCATCTTCCGGACAAATGCGTTTGCATACTCCACAGTAAATACATTTGCTTGTGTCAACTTCAATGAAATTATTTAACTTATCAACACTAGATGTTGCAATATTTCCAAGAGTAATAGCTTCGGCAGGACATAAATCTGCACAAAATGAACAGTAAATACATTTATCTTGATCGAAACTGATTTCTCCCCTTACTAAAGCTGACCTGTCAGGAAGTGTTCTTTCAAAGATGATTGAATCTCTCGGACAAACTGAATAACATCTTCCGCAATAGATACACTCTTCATCATCAATTTCAGATTCAACTTCCCAAGTTGGGTATGAATCAGATTTTTTGATGTCTTCACCATTGATAGTTAAAGATAGTGACTCAAATGGACATGCCACAGAACATAATCCACAGAATACGCAGGAATCTGAAACAGAAATCAAATCCATTTCAATTAACCCTCTTGCAATCGGGACCAATGGCCCTAATCTTAAAGATGAAGTCGGACATGTGTCCACACAAATTCCACATCCTACGCAGTTTACATCATTGTAGGACAATATACGGTGTTCTTCACCAATACGCTCTATAGAAAACATGAAAATACCTCATGCTTTGGATATAGCTTGATTTGGGCAATTTTGAATACAGAGATCGCAATCATCACAATTTTCAGGAACTATTTTTACATCGCCATCTTCTTCAATAATCGCACCTTGTTCACATAGTTTAATACATAAACCTTGCACAGGACAATTTTCAATATGTCCACATGCATCAGAATCTATTTTTACTGCCATATAACCACCTCAATATAATCACATATAATTATTAAAAAAAATAATTGATACGTTATTTAAATATTTCTCGAACTGAATATATAAACATGTCGATTATTTTTTTTGATTAAATGATGATATTCCCATTTTGATTAATTTCGCCTCGCCTAATACGAGTGGAAGATATCGGATTACCATCATATGCCAGCACAAAACTTACTACGACAATATCAAGAGGTTTCATCCCTTTAGAAATTCTAATATTATTAATCTCCATGGCAGTTGGTTCAGTCTCCTCGCTAACAACAATGGCTTCGAAATCACCATCATAAATAGTTGTCCCATATGGATCTTCCAAAGGAACAATTGTAAAATCAGACTTATCTGAAAAGAAACATTTTAACTCTTTCATCCTCTCCTCACAGGAATCAATGTCTCCTTTCAAACCTCCAAATGCATCTGAAGTTACACCTATCTCAACTCGATTTCCAATTTGAAAAGCAGTTGATAATAATTTTTTATGACCATCATGAAATTTATCAAAAGTCCCAACAACAGCCACTTTCGAATATTTTTTAGAATTCATAATATTGTCCTAATAACTTAATAATTAAACCTTTATTAAAACTATTATAAATTATTAGCTATTGAAAAAAAAGAGTAATAAATAAAAAAAAATTAAAAAAAATTAAAGTAGATTAATTAGAATGATATAGCGGAATAATATCCTTTAAGACTATATGAGTTTGTATTCCAATTAACAACTTTACCAAACGAGTTTCTATTACTTGTTGGGTCACCAACAACCCATACATCACCAATTAATACTTGTGTCCATACATGACCATAAGTATTACCACTAAGTGTGAAGTAACATGTACCATGCACATATCTAGATGCAAGACCTGAAGCCCTGTACAATGCATTAAGCAAATGCGCTTGGTCAACACAATTTCCAGATTTAGCGTTTAATGTTCCTACAGCACCATGTCTTGTATCATAATAGAAAGAGTATGAAATTTCATCTCTTACATAATTATAAATCGCTGTAGCTTTCTCTACTGGAGTTGATAAACCGCTAGTCAATTTAGCAGCTAATGCTTTAATTTGAGCATTATCCACTTGACAATTCTTACTAGCTCTCAAATATGCGGATAAATCTGAAATTGTATTTCTGGTATTAACTGCATCAGGAGTAAATGAAGATGGCAATGTTTTGATAGCCACATAGTTAGGCATTACTGAGTGTTCACCATAATAGGTAATAACACGGGAAAATGCATAAACTAAACCATCATAACCAATTTTTCCCACATCAGAATTTGCAGAACTTGGCATAGCATTATAGGTTTTCTCATGATTGATAATACGTTTTGCAACAGTAGTATAATCACGTAAATTACCTAAATCCTTTGTAGCTCCTACTGATGGAGGATTATTAACAAATTTAGGTTGTATAGAAGATTTATCTCCATTTTTTAAATTAATAATAGCCTGTGAAGCTAAGTGCAGATATTGTGCTGTGGTAAACGGTACGCCATTAATAGTTACACTAGAAGGTAATGTACCATATTTTTCAATGTAGTTTTTTACAGTTTTGGATGCAGAGATAACAGTATTTATTGAAACTTTACCTATACCTACCCCTACTTTTTGAGACACAACAGTTTGGTCATAACGAGTAGCAGTTCCTGCAAACTTCAAAGTAATATCATAAATGCCTTTATCTAATGCCCTAGTGGTAATAGTGGCAACACCGTTCTTATCAGTAGTGCCTACATAACTTTTACCAGTTAAGATCAATAGAACCTTATTATTAACTATTGCTGCACCATTTTCACTATCCTTAACGGAAACTTTGAAAACAGTGTTTGATTTACCTTGAGTTACATCATTCACAGTCATAGCTGCAGGTATTTTTCTAAATACATTAACTTTTGTATTAATTTCAGATGCTAAATAACGAGTAGCAGTTCCTGCAAACTTCAAAGTAACATCATAATTACCTTTAGCTAACGCTCCAGTAGAAATAGAAGCAACACCATTCTTATTAGTAGTGCCTACATAACTTTTACCAGATAAGATTAATAAAACCTTATTATTAACTACAGGGGCACCATTTTCACTATCTGTAACAGAAACCTTGAAAACTGTAGACTTACTATCAGAAATTGCACTTGTAAAAGACATTTTTACTGGAACTCTGATTGATATAGAACCATCACTAGACACTTCTACTCTCTTAGTGAGTGTTGTTTGGTCATAACGAGTAGCAGTTCCTGCAAACTTCAAAGTAACATCATAATTACCTTTAGTTAATGATTTAGTGGTAATAGTGGCAACACCGTTATTATCAGTAGTGCCCACATAACTTTTACCAGTTAAAACCAATAAGACCTTATTATTAACTACAGGGGCACCATTTTCACTATCTGTAACAGTGACTTTAAAAGTGGCAGAACTCTTACCATTAACTGCACTTGAGATTTTCATATTTACAGGTATTTTTTTAGATACGCTAACCTTTTTAGTGACAGTCGCTGCTGCATAACGAGTAGCGGTTCCTGCAAACTTCAAAGTAACCTCATAAGTGCCTTTATCTAACGCTCCGGTAGAAATGGAAGCAACACCATTTCCATCAGTGGTGCCTACATAACTTTTGCCGGCCAAGGTCAATAAAACCTTATTATTAACTATAGGTGCGCCGGTTTCACTATCCTTAACGGAAACTTTAAAAACTGTAGAACTCTTATCGGAAACTGCACTTTCAACCTTCATATTTACAGGTGTTTGTCCAATTACATTAACTTTTTTAGTAACAGTCGCTGATGCATAACGAGAAGCGGTTCCAGCAAACTTCAAAGTAACCTCATAAGTACCTTTAACTAATGCCCTAGTAGAAATGGAAGCAACACCCTTCTCATCAGTGGTGCCTACATAACTTTTGCCAGTCAAGATTAATAAAACCTTATTATTAACTATAGGTGCGCCGGTTTCACTATCTTTAACAGAAACCTTAAAAATTGCAGACTTACTATCGGAAGTTGCGCTTTCAACCTTCATATTCACAGGTACTTTTCCACCCACACTAACTTTTTTAGTAACTGTTGTTGCGGCATAACGAGTAGCGGTTCCTGCAAACTTCAAAGTAACCTCATAAGTGCCTTTATCTAATGCTCTAGTAGAAATAGAAGCAACACCGTTTCCATCAGTGGTGCCTACATAACTTTTGCCAGTCAAGATTAATAAAACCTTATTA
>NZ_JAZRHE010000108.1:0-2371 GCF_045644645.1 Methanobrevibacter sp. | reverse complement strand
AAAAATAAAATATTAAATTATATTATTTTTTCTTTTTAGTATATTATGAGGTATTTCAAATGAAAAAGAACGCAATTATACTGGCTGCGGGCAAATCTAATAATTTTGCACCATTTACATATGAAAAACCCAAAGGTCTTTTCATTGTTAAGAATCAGATTTTAATTGAAAGACAAATCGAACAATTAATTGAAGCAGGTATTGAAGATATCTATGTTGTCATAGGATATATGAAAGAAAAATTCTTTTATTTGGAAAGAAAATATCCTGAAGTCAATTTAATTATGAATAACAAATATGCTCGATTTGGAAATATTTATTCAATGTATGTTGCAAGAGAATACTTGGCAAATACTTTTATTTGTTGTGCAGATCATTATTTTTTAGAAAACCCATTTATTGATGGAAATGATTTAAATCAATCTTATCGTGCATGTACATATATCAATGGTTATTTTGAGGAGTTTTCTGTTGATTATTCAGATGCAAACATAATTACTGGATGCTATATGGGTGGTGAAGACTCTCATGCCATGATAGGGCATGGTTATTTTAATGAAACATTTTCAAATAAATTCCTAGAATTATTAGAAGAAGAAATTAAAGATTTTGGTATTAATAATATGTTTTGGGAAGAATTTTATGCAAAACATATTAAAGAATTGACTCTTTCAATGAAAACATATGAAAATGGTGAAATATTAGAATTTGATAGTGTTGATGATTTAAGGGAATTTGATTCTGATTTTTTATTGAATGTTGATTCTGATATTGTTTCAAATATATGTAAAGTATTTGATTGTCATCCTAATGATATTGTGGATATTGATATAATTAACGCAGGTTTCACCAATGTTTCCTTCAAATTCACTGTTGGGGGCGAAGACTATGTTTATCGACACCCTGGAGGCAGTGATAAGTATTATTCCAAACGGAGTAATGAGGTTTATTCTCAAAATTACGCAAAAAAATTAGGTATTGATAATTCATTAATTTATATTGACCCTACCGGCTGGAAAATTTCCCATTTTCTCCCGAATATTGTTCCCTTTGATTTAAATAATCCTACACACCGTAAGCAACTAATGGATGCTATTCATAAAACTCACGAAATTCCTGTCACTGATGAAATTAAAGAATTTGATAATGTGGTTGAAGGTAAAAAGTTAATTACACTTGCTTGTGCCACAAAAGGGGATTTATTTAGAGAATTTAAAGAAATGTTTGATAAAATAGATATTGTTAATGAGCTTGTTAAATCTGAAAGAGAAAAATATGATATTAAACCAGTTGTTAGTCATCATGATATTTATTATCCTAACTTACTTCCAACTTCCGATGGGGAATTTTATTTAATTGACTGGGAGTACTCCAGCGTAAATGATCCTGCCAATGATATTTGCGGTCTCATAACCAGATATGACTTTACTGAAGAGGAAATAGAATTTATTTTAAAAGAATATTATGGGCGTGATTTAACTCCTTTGGAACATAGGCATATTATGGGCCAATCTATTTTAACTGCACTTTATTGGATTAGTTGGCCTTTGTTTAGAAGCAGTATGGATGAAGAAGATGGATTTTTCTTATTGACTTCATTTAGATACATTGAAAACCATATAGATGATGTTATAGAAAGTTATAAGGAGCTATAAAATATGAATATAGCTGTTATTTTAGCTGGCGGAATAGGTAAGCGTTTTGGTGCAGACAAACCAAAACAATTTGTTAAAGTATTCGATAAACCTGTTTTGGTTTACACAATTGAAATTTATCAAAATCATCCTGAAATTGATGCTATTGAAGTTGTCTGTGTTGAATCTTGCATAATCTATTTAAAAAAATTAGTTGATGAATATAATTTACATAAAGTTAAGTGGATCACTCCCGGAGGCAAAGAGTTTCAAAATTCTATGATTAATGGAATTAATAACCTAAAAAGTGAATTAAATGATGAGGATATTGTTTTGTTCCAATATGGTGCTTCCCCATTTACATCTGATTATGTAATTAGTGATGCTATACAGGTATGTAAAGAAAAAGGAAATTCATCACCGGCAATATCTTCTCTATTCCTTTTGGGAAGCAATGATGGGGACAAATCAATTAATTGGATTGATAGAGACAAAGTTATTATTCATAACACACCCCAATGTTTCAAATTTGGTTATGTAACTCAGTTATATGATGAAGCTATTGAAAACGGATATCTTGATAAAGTTGAACCTCACACCACAACACTGATGTATTATATGAATCGTGAAATTTATCTTTCAAAAGGCAATCAAATAAATTTTAAAATCACTACAAAAGAGGATTTGGATTTGTTTAAAGGTTATGTGATGATGAAAAATAATAAAAGTAGTTAAAT
>NZ_JAZRHE010000107.1:0-15124 GCF_045644645.1 Methanobrevibacter sp. | reverse complement strand
ACTTCAATTATTAAAAAACATCCTTGTAGTAATACTCAAAGATTGGAAAAAAAATAATTAGTCCCTGAAATTCTCATTGATATAGGAATCGAACTTCAAATAGGCTTCGTCTATTGCCTTGGAAACCTGTTCCTGATTGATTTCGGAAAGCTCATCAAAAAGGACTCCAACATCAACATCAACATCTAACTGTCCATCATCATAGCTGAGAACAATATCCAAGTCCAAATCCTCCAATTCCTTGACAGAAATTGTTTTTGAAACTTCATTTTCAAGAATTTCACCAAAATCATCGGAAATCTTGGACAGATCCTCATTAGTTAATACTTTTAGCTTTGACATAAAAATCCAAAAAAGAAAAAATAAAGGAAATAAGCCTATTGGCCCATACCTTGCATAGCAGCCTGAATGGTGGCCTGCATCTCTTCAAGTTTTTTCACGACCCTTTCCTCCTGACGGGTCATGGTTTGTTTTCTTAATTGAAGAGTTTCTAGCTTTTCTTCCATTTCAGCTAAAGCGTCAGCATATTCCACTTTAATGAGTAAAGTGCCTGCCTGCTTGAATACTTCAGTATTTTCATCAGTTTTTTTGAGTTCTTCTAATGCCTTTTCAGTTTCTTGAATTTGAATTTCAACATTTTGAACTTGCATACTTACAGCTTGAGCCTGTTGTTGTAATTGTTGAAACTGATTTAATTGACTTTGAATATTTTCAGGAATCTCCATTTTATCACCGTATTTTATTTTAAATTATTCATATGAATATTAATTTGTCAAATTATTTATTTCTAATGCCAATTTTATCCACTTGATTGCAGAGTTTACAGAAGCCCTAAAGGATGTGGAATCTTCAGCATCAATATTGATTAAAATTCTGTTTTCCTCCAAATCAATTGTCATGGAAGACCTGTAATCCGGAGCGGTGCTGAACTCTAAAATTATGGAATCATAAATAATTTTAGCCTGGGAGCCGCTTGCAAATTCAATAGCTATATCACTTTTAACAGACTCAAGAGGACTTTCATCAATCATGAGCAACCTCTAAAATCTTTTTAACATTGATCTGGAATTTATTTTTTTCTCCAAACTTATTGATAAAGTTAATTTTAGCTACCAAATCATCGCTACTGGATATCAGGATACAATTATCCTCTGCCTTATCAACGAGCTCCATGTCCAAAATCTCACTTAAAACATTGAGCCTTTCAACTTCGCTAACTATTTTCAATTGGGAAGGAGCCATGTTCAGTGTTTCGTTTTCGACTGAAGCACTGACAAGAATCACAAGTAAAACTTCCCCCTTATTGGAATAGAATGTGATTTTACTTGGATTCCCTTTGAGTTCATTCACAATAGCCAAGTTAAATTCATCCAGTTCCAGAGCCTTCAAAAGAAGTTCGCGCATATTCATTTTTCCTCTGTTGACGGATGTTGAATCTGTTGAGCGCGCTAAAGTTTTACAAAACTTCCTTGTTTTTTGAGAAGGTTTTCTGGATGTTGAAATTAACATATAAAATCAAAAATAGTAAAAAATTTAGTAAAAGCAGATGAACTATCTTGCTTTTATGACTCTAGTTGTTTCAGGAACTTTTTTAAATAAAATCCTATATCTGCATTTAGGACATTTATTTTCCATGTAGCTTTTATGGTCTACTTCTGCTCCACAACGTGGACATGTATACAAGGCTTATTCCTCCACTTTAATGTCTCTGATACTGCGTGCTGCGGATTTTGCCATAGGAGTCTGTGGAACATAAGCTCCACCGGTGAATACTGCACCGCATTTTCTACATTTCCAAATTCCAGCAGCTTGTCTTTTTACATAAGGCCTGTCACATTTAGGGCAAACATGATCTTTTTTCATGTTTTCTTCGATGATTTTAACAGTTCTTTTTGCTTTTCTTCCGTATCTTGGACCGAACCTTCCTGTGATACCTACTTTTTTAGTTCTTGCCATTTAATATCTCTCCATAATAATGAAATTTGTAATAATGTAAATCAGAACAATTTACATAAATTAATCATAAAATAATCTAATGTAATAATATTGAATTAACTAATATTTAAATGTTTTCTTAAAAACTGATATTTCAAGAATAAAACTCGTTACAAATTATTAAATTTTATTTTTTGATGGAATCTTGAAGCATCAAAAAAATAATAAAATATTATCCAACCTACTCAAGTGTTGGATAATTAGGACTTTCATTAGTAATTAGCAGGTCATGAGGGTGGGATTCCTTAATACCGCTGCTTGTAATTCTAACGAATCTTGCTTTTTCTTTCATTGCAGCAATATCCTTTGCACCACAATAACCCATGGATGATTTTAAACCACCCACCAATTGGAATAAGATTTCTGCAATGGTTCCTCTGTATGGTACAGCACCTTCGATTCCTTCAGGAACATATTTGGTATGGTTCATTTTACTTTTTTGACCCTGGAAGTATCTGTCTGCTCCACCGTCATATTCGCTTGTCATTGCACCCATGGATCCCATTCCACGGTATTTCTTATACTGCTTACCGTTCATGACAACAATATCGCCGGGAGCTTCCAAGGATGCTGCAAGCAAATTACCGAGCATTACTGCATCCGCACCGGCACCAATAGCCTTCGCAACATCGCCTGAGTACCTAATACCACCGTCAGCTATTACAGGAACACCTGAATCCGCTGCAGCATCGGCAACATCTGAAATAGCGGTGAGCTGCGGCACTCCAACACCGGCTACAATACGGGTGGTACACATTGAACCAGGACCGATACCAACTTTAAGTGCATCCACACCCATGGATATCAAGTCTTCAGCAGCCTCTGCAGTTGCAATGTTTCCAACACATAATTCCGCATCAATATTGTCTTTAATGGTTTCAGTGAACTTAACAACGTTCATGTTGTGAGCGTGAGCACAGTCAATGGAAATAATATCCGCGCCGGCCTGGTCAAGCGCCATTGCCCTATCCAAATCAAAAGGACCGCATGCAGCAGCAACCAAAAAGTCGCCGTTCTTATCACGAGCCGCATTAGGATATTGTGCTTGATTTAAAATATCTTTAATAGTAATGATTCCGACTAATTTGCCGTCATGAACAACAGGAAGCCTTTCGACCTTGTTTTCATAAGCGACATTCAATGCCTCTTCGGCAGATACGCCCTCATCAACAGTGACGACATCAGAGGTCATTATGTCTTTAATCGCTGTGGATGGTTCGGATTTTAAGACTGGTCTGATATCCCTTTTTGAGATAATTCCCATGATTTTATCACCATCAACAACAGGCAGGCCACTGATGAGTTCATCATGCATCAATGTTTCAGCTTGAGCAACAGTGGAATCCGGAGAAATGGTTATTACATCACGAATTGTTAAATCTTCAGCATTTTTAACTTTTCTAACTTCCTCAACCTGCCTTTCCTGTGAGATATTTCTGTGAATCACACCAATTCCGCCCTGTTGAGCCATGGCGATTGCAAGGTCTGCTTCAGTTACGGTATCCATAGCTGCACTTAAGACAGGAATGTTTAATTTAATTCCCTTACCCAATTCAATATCAGTACAGATATCCTTAGGTTCAACATAACTTGCATTTGGAGTTAAAAGAAAATCATCGAAAGTGTAGGACATTCTTGCTTCTTGAACTTTTTTTGAAAATGACATAATAACACCTATCTAAAATGAATCGCATAATTCTTTAAGCTCAGCTACAGCAGTATGATGGATCTTACCAGTATTTCTGTCTCCACCCACACAGGCAGCTCCCCTGATTCCAACAACATCACATCCGATATCATGCAACGGTTTCAATTGGTCCTTCTTAACGGATCCTGCAAGTGCAGTCAACAAACCATAACTGTGAGCTTCATCTACAAATTCCTGTAATTTATCAATATCTAAATAATCAAATAATGTATGACCATCCTTAACGGCAGTGTCAAGCATTGCCAGGTCGCATCCTGCATCGCGGGCCACCTTTGGAATATCCATAGGGTCTACTGCTCCAACGCGATGGGCATCGGCATATCCTGCGGCCACAATGATTGTGTCTTCACTGACATCCTTTACTGTCTTTACGACGTTTTCCATGACTTCAACCGCTTCATCATGGTCCTTTGTTCCATATAATCCAACTTTAATATAATCCGCACCAGAAACATGAGCGCCCATTGCCGCAAGGGAAACAGTGCCCGGTTTGTAAGGCACATCTCCCAAAGTAGCACTTACAAGCTTGTCTTCAGGAGTTAATTCTCTAATTTCCTTAATTACCCATGGGAAATTAGCTCCTAAAGAACCTTCTTTAGGATTTTTTACATCAACAATGTCTGCTCCGCCTTTAATTGATTCCAGAGCTTCTTCATGATTTATAGGGCTTATTAATAGAAGCATAAATTTCCTCCAATAAAATATAATTTTATATTATAATACTATTACTTCATTATTACTTATAATATTATTGTTTTTATAGCAGATTTTAAAAAAAAATTAGTTAATAAGGAGAATCCTTTTTTGAAACATTATCCCTGATGATGCCGTGAGCTTTAGGATAAAAGCCAACTTCAGTTGATAACCTTCTCATATTTTCAATGATTTCATTGGTTGGGATGGCTACAGGGCAGTTCAGTGTGCACAATCCGCATAAGGTACACATGTAAAGGCCTGAATTGAAGCAGGTCTCATCGTCTTCGATGAATCTGGACATCGCAACCCCGCGTCCGCCCAGATAGTTGTTGAATCCGAATTCGTTTCCGACGGCATTGTATACGGGGCAGTGAACGACACAGTTCCCGCATCCTATGCAGTAAAGGCATTCTGGTGTTGCCTGGCTCCTTCCGTTGTCCAGAAGAATAACCACTACCCTTTCGGCTCCGTACATGTTTTTGAGAAGCTTCTTTTCAATGTCTGCTGTCTTTGACGGGCCTGAAACCACGTTCATGTATGACGTAACATAGCTTCCTGTGGCAAAGATTGTTTCAAGCTTCACAACAGAGATTGCGTCCTCCAATGTCGGCACCATTTTATCGATTCCAGCTACGATTATATGCAAGTCCTTCAGTGAAACTATCGAAATATTGCCCTCATTGTGCACCATTACAAGGGATCCCTCTTCAGATGCAATTGCATTGGCTCCGCTTATACCTACATTAGCATTTTTCAGACGATTCAGCACATCACTTCTTACGGCCTCCATGATTTCACGGGCTTCGGGATTAACATTGACGTCCAAGGATTCGTTGACGATGTCCGTAATTCTCGAAATGTTAAGATGAGAAGCTGGACCTGTTGGATGGACCGGCTTGTTGTCTGTCTTTTTAAGTTGCAAAATACGATCGCCCAAATCCGTCTCGACAACATCAATACCAGTGTCTTTTAAGTGTTTCTTAAGGTTAATCTCACCCAGGGTATTTGATTTGGCCTTGGCCACTGTAGATGCATTATACTCGTCAAGCAAACCATCAATGATTTCCAGTGCATCACCCGAAGTTTCAGCCAATCTAAATTCGATGTCATTGCGATTAAATGACTCGCAAACCTGATTAAACAATTCCTCATTATGTTCAATTGAGTATTCTTTAATTTCCCGAACCCTTTTTACCAATCTTTTAGTTGATGGTGATTCCTTGATATCATTGGACCTTTTCTTAACTGTATTGAATGATTTTCTCATTGTTTCAAGTTCAGTCGATTCCATCCGCACCACCATATTCCACTAAAAACTCGGTCAAATCCAAAACTTCCAAATCATCATTTTCCAAATTGAGCTTGCAAAACGGGCATGCCGTTATCAGTGTTTTGCAACCGGTATCCTTTGCCTGTTTGATTCTTGATTTGGCCATTTCATCGGCAATTTCGGGATATGCCGACCTGACTCCCCCGCCGGCACCACAGCATAAGCTATCCTCACGAATATTTTCCATTTCAACTATATCCGCAACCGATTTAATGACTTCGCGCGGGGAGTCAAATACGTTGGAATGCCTGCCCAAATGACAGGAATCATGATAAGTCACATTCAAATCTCTTTTGGAGAAATTAAGTCGTCCGTCTTTAATCAAGCCGTCAATCAATTGGGAAATGTGAATTACGTCAATATCCTCGTAATCGTCTTTGAGGGTTTTGTAACATCCTGCACATGAGGTTAAAATCAATTCATCTTTAAAAACTTCAGTGTTTTTTTCAATCTGTTCACGTGCTTCATCTTCAAAACCAGTTCTGAGCAAAACAGACCCGCAGCATTTCTCATCATCCAAAATGTGATAATCCACATCAGCCAATTTTAATAATTTCTCTGTTGCCTTTGAAATATCTGTTTCTTTTTCTCGAGCAGTACATCCTCTAAAATAAATCATACAATCTATTCTTCCTCTTCCAGTTCTATTTCATTGCGAATGGCCAATTCCCTTACCAACTGATTGATTTGCTGGTTCATATCATCGAACTTGATATATAATCTGAATATCAGATACAATGAGAATAACAAACCAATAATGACCAATAAATCTATACCCCTACCAAAACCAAATAAATTTGCAAGGGGCATACTGAAATCAGGTTTAAATGCAAATAACAATAAAACAATCCAAATTACAATCCACAATACAAAAGAGGCGGGAGTGGATTTTTTTGAGTGCATTCTATGATACGCAAAAGCAATTGTAACGATTGCTGCAATTAATAATACGACTTGATATAAATGTAGTGGACCAATAATAAAAAACACCTCTAAATTTTAAATAAATCTAAAATCATTTTAAATAGAATTTTTATTCCAACAATGGCATCTGTTCCCTTATGCTGAGTTTCAGGGGTATAAATTGTAGTGATTTCCACTTCTTCCAATTTAAGATGATTGTCTGAAATCTCCTTAATGAATTCTGATGAGACTGCATAACCTGATGAAACAACATTGATCTGGCTTGCGGCATTAGCAGTGAAAGCTCTAAGACCGCTTTGTGAGTCCTTGACATTCCTTCCATAAAATACCAATGTTAAGAAGTTCATGACAAAATTTGCAAAACTTTTAGAAAACGGCATGTCTTTCAACGGCCTTGCACCTATGCATGCATCAGCTTCCCCATCCTGCAGGGGCTTGACCACCTTGGCAATATCTGATATCTCATGCTGACCATCAGCATCAAAAGTTAGAATATACTCTGCATTTTTATCAAGCGCCACAGTCATTCCCGTCTTTAATGCAGCCCCCAAACCCCTATTGATTACATGGGAAACTATGAATATCCTATCCGGATATTTCCTTTTTGATTCTATGGCTAAATTAAGAGTATTATCTTTAGAGCCATCATTAACAAGTACAACATTGTATCCTTCGCCGGCAATTCCCTCAATGATTTGTGAAACTGTTTTTTCCTCGTTATAAGCCGGGACGACTACAAAAATATCATTTCTTGAGTTTGACATAATAATCTTAAAACATTATAAAGGTCCTGCGTCCTCTTTTCCTTCACGCATTCCCATACCTGCCTCTTTTCTCATTGCTTTTCTGTGATACATCATTTTGATTAAATTCTGTGCATGTTCACGAGCTCTGTTTTCTGCAAGTTTTGCAAGTTCAACAGGATCTTCCTCTTCGTCTTCATGTACAAATACTTCCAGAATATGGGTATTTGTCATGAGCTGTGCATTTATCAAACCGGTGGATGCCTCATGGGCACACATCTTATCCTTTTCCATAGGCCCTGGCATTCCAAGTGCCATTACAATATCACAGTTTTCCTCTTCAATGAGAATTTTGGCGGTTACTGGCAAATCCTTAACGCCCGGAACGGTTTCACGAATTATTTTTAAATCATAAGCATTGTTTTTAAGCTCATCGATGGCTGCTGAAGCCATGTCAAAACGAGCAAAAGTTGTATCACAAATACCGATTCTCATATCTTCACCTTATAAAAGAATATGTATTTTTTAATATAAAACTTTAATCAAAATAAAAAAGTATTATGAATTATTACTGCGAGTAATACTTTGGGTTTTAAAATTATGAAAAATTTTCGAATTAAAAAAAAATTAGTTTTTATTTAACAAATCTAAAAACTTATCCTTAGCTTCGTCAATTGTTAACGGATAATCCCCTTGCATGTCAAAACCATCTTTTTCAAGCTGCTGGAATAAATCTGTAACAATCGGAACCTTCAAATTTGCCTGCTCCAATATTTCCGGTTGTGAAAAAATCTCTTTAGGAGTTCCTTCAGCTATCAGTAAACCATCGACTAAAACAAATATCCTTTCAGCATAGTTTGGAACCAAATCAACTTCGTGAGTTGAAATAATGATTGTGATTCCTTCATCATTAAGCTCCCTTAATAACTTGGACAGGTCAACAACACCCTGAGGGTCAAGACCAGCAGTAGGCTCATCCAAAACCATCACTTCAGGTTTCATGGCAAGAATACCTGCAATGGCAACACGTTTCTTTTGACCTCCACTCAAGTGATGAGGTGCCTTTTTCTCATATCCGCTCATGCCAACACGGGATAGGGCATATTCAACTCTGTCCTGAACCTCTTCCATTGACAATCCTAAATTAAGGGGGCCGAATGCAACATCCTCTTCAACAGTTGGAGCGAATATCTGATCATCCGGATTTTGAAATACAATTCCTACCTTTTGTCTAAACTTAAGCAAGGATTTCTTATCATACTTTAACTCCTCACCATCAATGAAAACCTGTCCTTCATCAGGTTCATAAATTCCATTCAAATGAAGAAACAAAGTTGATTTACCTGCACCATTTTTACCTAAAAGAGCAACCATTTCTCCTTGTTTAACTCTTAAACTAACTCCTTTAAGAGCCTGATACTCAGAATTATAAGCATATTTTAAATTTCTTACTTCTAACATGTTATTCCTCCTTTTTTGGTACGTAAACTGGAAGCTCGCCAGTGTATCCCCTAGAGTCTAGAGAATGCTGTAATGTTTCACTTTTATCAAGAGCCCTTAAGAATATAGTACTTGCAAGAGCACCCAATGATTTAAATGATGTAAAATATGAATTGTACCCTAATCTTGAGTTTTGAGCTTTCTGCATAGTATCGATTTCATTTAGGAAAATGAATATTGTATTATACATCAAAAGTGCTATTTCAATCAGAATTCTTGGAACTTTCAAAGACCTAAGGCAATTTAATATTTTTGCTATCGGTGTAGTAAGTGCTAAAAAACCTAAACAAGGCAAACAACCCATTACACGCATAAATGTATAAACACCATAATGCAATGAATCATTAGTGACCACTATACCCAATATTCCTGTTTCATAAATAACTTCCCCTTTTCCAAAGAAGAACACCAAAAAGATACAAGTTATAACAAGAAATGCCATTGGAATTGATAGAAATTTCAAATAAGATCTATAGTTGATTTTTGCAATTGCTAAAATGACAATAGACATCACAACAAAAATGAACACGTCAAAATATAGATTATCAAGTGCTAAGGTAACAATTAACAAAATAATTGTCAAAAACAATTTTACATAGGGATTGAATTCCGTTAATTCATTATTATGTGCAATATAATCCATATCAAATTTCATAAAATCACTTTAAAAAAAAAAGAAAAAATAAAAGAAGAACTTAGTTTTCTTCTTTTTGTCCTCTCCAGTAGCCAAAGAAGTATCCAATAATAATTGCTCCTATAGCTGCTTGAAGAGCGAATAATAAACTTTCTATTTCACCACTAGGCGGTTCCCATATAGATGAAGCCCAAGGTTTAAAACCTGTTTCTTCAATAGCTTCACCAGCTGCATCATCAGCACCGCCGAAGTATCCGTCGTCTTCTCCATGACCATTAAACATTATCAATGGTGCAATGAATAATACAATACAAACAACTGCTATAATAATTAAAGTTGATGTTTTCATATTTAATCACCTTATGCTTCATTAGGAGCTAATGCGCCTAATTTATCTAATAATTTTGGTTTGTAAGCTTTTAATCTGTCCCATATAATTACAGTTAAGAGACCTTCACCAATAGCTAATGGTACTTGAGTTACTGCGAAAATAACTAAGAATTTCATTAATGCTTCACCGAAAGTTGGAGCAGGGAAAGCAAAAGCTAATTGGAATGAAGTAGCTACATAAGTCAATAAGTCTCCTAAAAATGCTGCAAAGAAAATAGCAATAGTAGAAGATACATTAGCTTTAGTTAATCCTTTATAAATCAACCATGCAGCTAATGGCCCAACAATACCCATTGAGAAGATGTTTGCACCTAAAGTAGTTAATCCACCGTGAGCAAGTAAGATTGCTTGGAATAAAAGTACGATAGTTGCAAGTACTGCTGTTACAGCAGGACCGAATAATGCTGCACCTAATCCGTTACCACAAGGGTGAGAACAACTTCCAGTAACAGAAGGTAATTTCAAAGAAGATAAGACGAACATGAATGCACCACTTACAGCAATTAATGCTTTGGATTCAGGGGCTTCGTCTACAATTTTTTTAATTTGATATATACCATAAGCCACAACGATGAATGATATGACGAACCATACAATACACCATGTCAATGGTAAATATCCTTCCATAATATGCATAAATAATTTCCTCCAAATTAACCTATCAATACAATTTGATAAACTTCTCAATAAAAATTTAAAATATAATTAAAATTTATTAAAGTTTTATTGATAAATTTATTATATGCCTTATTGTATATAAATATTATTAGTAATTCATAAAACAAATTTAGGTTAACCTAATAAATTTAATAATCAAATAAAGAAGTAGATAACATGAAAATAAAAAATAATTTGATTTTAGCACTTGATGTGATGAGTGAAAGTGAAGCTATTGAAATTTGCGATTCAATTGAAGAATACATTGACACCATAAAAATAGGTTATCCTCTTGCACTTGCCGAAGGTCTTGAGATAATCAACAAATTAAAAGACAAGTTCGAATTTCAGGTAATCTGTGACTTTAAAGTAGCAGACATTGATGCGACAAACTCAAAAATATGTGATGAAACATTCAAAGCAGGGGCAGACGCAATAATATGTCACGGATTTGTAGGCACAGACAGTGTTCAGGCATGTCTTGATATGGCAAACAAACACGAAAAGGAACTCTTCCTGCTGACTGAAATGTCACACCCCGGAGCTAAAATGTTTCTGCAAAAAAATGCGGATGCAATAGCTCAAATGGGAGTGGACATGGGAATTACAAACTATGTTGCGCCGGCCACCAGACTTGATCGCCTGTCAGATATCAGAGATATCGTGGGAAAAGATGCGTATATAATATCTCCAGGTGTTGGCAAACAGGGCGGAGACGGCAAAAAAACCCTTGAATATTCAAATGCAATCATTGTTGGAAGAAGCATATACGAGGCGGAAAATCCTAAAACTGCTTGCGAAAATTTAATCAAATCACTTGAGTGAAACTAAACTATTTTAAATAATAAAAATAAATATAGTATTGTTCTAATTATCTATGAACAAATTAATTTTAAACGGAGGGAAAAAACATGGCAAACGAAGTAACAAAATTAATTATGGAAACCATTTTAGGTTTGATTACTACTGCTTTTGCTTTTGTTGCAGGTTTAGCATGGAACGATGCAATCCAAAAATTAATTGAACAATTTATCGGTACCGGAGATGCACTTCCAAGTTTATTCATATATGCTATTGTTGTAACCATTGTTGCAGTAATTGTTACCGTATTACTTGCTAGAGTAGCAGGTAAAATGGGTATTGAAATTGGCGAATAAATACTTTAAAGGAATTTCATTAATTCCTTTTTTTAACTTCTTTTTTATGATAATTTTTCAAAAACGATTCCGGCCGTTTCATAAGCTATTTCAAATGATATGAAACATATGAATATCAAAATATCAAATACACCACAGATAGCTAAAATTAAAATAACAATCTTCATCACAAAGCGATATTCAAAAAACAGATTTAAAAACCTGTTATCGGTGACCTTTGAGATTAGTTCATGACCAACTTCATCGCCAAATGCCGCAAGTATACAAATCAGCAATATAACCAGCCTCAAATCCGGAATACCGCACAATAGAACTATTGCAAGAAATACTATCAGTGTAATTATATGAGGGATTCCGTCTATCTTTAGAGCCAATAGACAACCTATCATTACTGAAATAAAAATGTAAGCGGCATCTATACTGTAAACAGCAGCCATGGCTGATGAAACTGCACACAGAACACCGAATACAGTGGCCAATTTAATATCATGTTTTTCATCAAATAAATCATCCGAATACTTCATAAAGAATCCGGACAGTAAAAATAGAATTGCGAGAATAATGTAACTCATCTAATCACTGTTAATTTTGTCTAAAGCAGCCGCATAAATCAATGGGAAAATTACTGTAACATCTCCAACAACACTGGCCAGATTAGAACCGCATTTGGCCTTTGCCCAGGATTTAGCCTCTTCAAGAGGTGCTCCACCAAGACTGCCTGCTTCGGGCCTGTCCATTGTAATCTGAATTGCAGCATCAAGACCTCCTTTAATAACATTGGAAGCCAGCGTATAATGTTTTGTAAGGCCTCCTCCTAAAAGTATCGCACCTACCTTTTCAGATTCAAATACTATATCCGACAGATACGGCATATCTCCGGCTGCGCTTACAATGAAATCATAATCCTGTGTAAAAATCCATAACTGAAGACCCAACATGGAGTCAATCAAACCGGGAGCAAAAATAGGAACATTGTTTCTTGCAGCAGCTGCAACAAATGAATTTTCATCCCCAACCAAAAGACCTATTTCATAAAGCAGCTCCTGAATTGAAACAACCTTCTTTTTAGAAGAAATTTCTTCGAATATCTTTATTATTTCCGTCTCAAAAAAAGTGAAATCATCCGAACCAACATTAATATCGGCGATACGTCCAATTCCGTCAGCATTCAAATCCTCATCATCCCGTCCTTCATGCTGATAATGAGCTCCTCCAAATGCCTCTACAAGATCATGGGTTATATTTGCTCCGCTTGAAACAATCAAATCGACATGACCCTCATTTATCATTTTAGTCACAATATTTCTCATTCCGCCAGGTATTAATGGTCCTCCCAAGCTCATAAACACGTTCATTTCTTCATCCTGAATCATGTCTACGAGAATGCCGCAAGCTCTTCCGACTCTGCCTGCACCCAATACGCCTGATTTATCAAATTGATTCACTAAATCAGATACCTTCATATCACTGTCAACATTAATATGGTTTACTTTCATTAAATCACTTAAATCATAATTAGTTTGTAACTATTGGAAACTGGTCTAAATTAGTTATAATATTAATCAAATCTGTTCTTGTGACAATTCCCAGTAGCTTGTTTTCGTTGTCCGCCACGATCAATCTTGAGATGGACTTGTTAAGCATAACTTCAATTGCTTTAGCAATTTTCAAATCTTCATTTACAATTACAACATTTGTAGACATCAGTTCACCTACAGTTGCATCTTCCATATCATTTGCAATGGCCGAAACCAAGTCTGTAACTGTAAACACTCCAACTACCTTTCCATTTTCCATAACCGGAGCGCCATCAATTTCATTTGAATTTAATTTTTTCGCAGCATCCTTTACGGAACAGTCCATCTTAAATGAAATCACATCACGGCTTGCAATTTCACCAACAGTCTGTTTGGGAATGCTTCTGATGGTTTCTGTATCAACAAGCAGAATGTTGTCCATATCATCACGGCCAACAATGGTACCCATAATTCCCAAGTTATTAACCGGCGTAGGTCCAATACTTACGACATCACCCAAATTCAAGCCCTTAATGCTTCCCAATACCTTAATTGCAGCTTCACATTCACTAGGCTGAGGAACACTTGTAAATTCTATTTTTGCAACGGAAATATCCTCAATCCTTTTACCATTTTTATAAACCGGCACTTTGGAATCCTCATCAGAAACTGAAATATTCAAGGAATGATAAGCATCAATGGTTGGCTTATATCCTCCTCTGGGTCCCGGCACTCCCTTAACTAAACCTAAACTTCTAAGAGATTGCATCTGGTTTCTGATTGTTCCGGGATTTCTTCCCATAACCTCAGCAATATCTTCACCCTTGATAGATTTACCCTTGGAAGATTGATATAAATTTATTAAACTTTGTAAAATTTCTTTTTGAACAGATGTTAACATGTTTAATCCCCATTACATAGTATAATATTATTATTTTTGTAGGATATAGCATATAAATGTTAATGATTTATCATGATGGACTCTTTCAAAAACTTTGTTGATTTTCAAAATCGTTTTTTCGATTTTGGTTCCAAATTAGATCTCTGCGATATATTCGTTTTAAAACACCTCGTTTGGTCTTGAATGTTCGTTTTCTTGATTTTGGCATTGTTTTTTGGAAAGCATTTTCAATTTTATTACTTGTTTTTTCAATTTTCTTATCTTTTAAGTGATAAATGAAGCTTTTATATCTTGGAAAAATGAATTTTCTAATTATTTTATAAATAACTGGATGAAAATCATCTTTACGATAAATTAATGATTGTACTTCATTTTTAAATTCATCAAAGTCATTTAAATCGAATAAATCTTTGATTAATTTTAGTTGTTTGTGGCATTCTTGATATTCTTCGTCAGAAAGATGATATTTATCTTTAAAGTCTTTTAATTGTTTGTTTAAACTTTTTTTAGTATGGAAAATACATAATTGGTGTTTGAAACCTAGTTTTGGGATAATTGAGGAATATTTTTTATCTAAATCTGTTGTGATTGCTTTTTTATTTTTATTTGCTGTTGATTCTCTTAAAAACTTTTCAACAGTTGTTTCATCTTCAGTATCGTAAATTGCATCTGCTACAATGCAATTTGAAATAGCATCAAGTAATGTGTGGCGATATTTCCATTCCCCATTGATTTTTATCCATTCTACATCAAAGACATAATAACCCGAGCAACGTCCTAAATCAAATTCTAAAATGTTTTCATTAACAAAAAGCCAATTTTCAATTGTTCGATGCGAAACAGTGATTCCAAAGAATTTTTTAAAAGATTTACAAACATTTTTCAAGCTTCCCAGATAATCTGAAATTAAATGCTCTGATTCACTTTTTAATTCATTCGTAAAATTGCTGTTTTTATCAACAAGATGTGTTA
>NZ_JAZRHE010000106.1:0-3958 GCF_045644645.1 Methanobrevibacter sp. | reverse complement strand
GAACACCCTCCAGAATCAATAGTTATCTGGAAGAAGTACCTGATTTATGGTACTGCTCTTGGAGTAGCTGATGAGGTTTACAAAGCGATGAAACTCAACATACCAAATATATCCGATTATGATGATGGCCTGCTATGGTATCACTATTATGGAGGATATGGCATGATGTATGGAGCATACCATACAAGTTACTCAACAACACATTCATCCTCAGACTCCGGAGGCTTTGGTGGCTTCGGAGGAGGATCCGGCGGAGGTGGAGGTGGAGCATTCTAGTTCCATTTTCACTTTTTTTTACTTTTTTGAAAATATCGAATAATAATATTGTCCTCATTTATCATATGAACCATCATCCACACAGACTAATCCTCAAAAGATTCATTTCACCCATAATCAATTTGTAAAATGACCATTAAATCTACAAAATATTTAAATAAAACCATTTTTCATAAATTTATATGATGAAATATTATGAAATTCAAAACAACAACACTATTCATAATACTTTTTATATCAGTACTTTCACTAACAACAGTTAATGCAAGTGACGATATAATCCAAAATACAACAGATCAGATATCCATAAATGATGACAATGCCATCTTATCAGATGTTTATCCCATTGCATATGATTATCCAACTAGTGAAAGCACAGTTATGCTGCTTGATGATGAAGGCGACACTCCATTTGCGGAAACAATCTGCACTGTCGGGCCAACAAACGGAATCGCATTGAATGCATCCTACAGTTACACTCCAAGCGATGGATTCAAGGCCATGATCTACAGTACTAGCAGAGGAACATACAATCCCTCCACTGGAATTTGGGATATTGGAGATTTCTATGGTGAGGAAAGTCTAAAAGTCTTTTCATATAATGAACACTACTCCCAATCATGGGAAGATTTTATCAAAACAGACGGTTATCCCCTTATTCTCCAGGAATATGCTGAATTGAATCAGACAAATATCCTTGTAAATCCCGATGCTGTTGATAGGATGCCCCACATTATTGACTTGTCACTTACTGCAGGAGATTTCATTGGCACAATACCGCCTGGAAGTGAAATTGCAAGCTGCCACAGGAGTTTTACAGTTAAATCTGAAGGGGGCGTCGCCGAAAACACTACAGTTGAATACGTTCTCGATAAAAATTTCACTTTCCAATATTATGAAGCCAGCAAGGGTTCATACGACCCGACTACTGGAATCTGGGATGTCGGTGACGTATCAGACAGTGAAACACTGACCGTTTACACAACTGTAGACATGAACTATCTTCTTTCAATAATTGGAAAACTTTGGGATGAGCGCAACATCATTGCAAGGACAACTTCAAATGAAATATACACTGGCAATAATTTCTTGGATCCGAGGACTAACAGCACTATTGTCACTAAAAGTGACGATAAATCTTATAGCCATCAGCAGCATTATTCATATTCCGATTACTCAGAATACAGAACCGTGAATGTAGTGGATGACGATGGTGAAACAAAAGAAGTTTCCTACTCTGAATACAAACATGGGGCAAGTGCTCCGGAAAATACTAATCCTAGCACCAACCCGATGACCACAAACAGTACAGAAGATACTAATCCTAGCACCAACCCAATGACCACAAACAGTACAGATATTCGGGAAAACGCTAGCAGTTCAGCCAATAACCGGGCAGACACAAACGATACAGAGGATTCCATTGAGAATTTTACCAGAACTTCCAATATCGACAAATCAATCAACCCGTCAAACGGCAACATTCTGATTATTTTAGCTGTTTTAATTCTGGGTGTATTCAGCATTGTTGTATTTAAAAAATTTAAATCCTAGGGATTGAATATCCCTATCTTATTTTATTTTGAATTCATCTTCACAAAGCACATTGTCCTTCAAATCAACCAATTCAAAAGTTACTTTTGTAATATTCTTTTGAGGAACCTCAAACGAAGTGATTTTTCCACTTCTGAATTCGTCAGCCGTGGAATTTATGGAATACACCTCATTATTTTCCGCATCATAATACTTTGTTTTCATGATATAATTAAAAGGGTCATTAGGTAAGTTATAGGACTCCCCATAAACGGTATAGGAATATTCGCCGTTAACATCCGAAACACCAACATCAGTAATCTTCATGGTAAAATTACCGTCATCAGTCGTATGCTGACCCATTGGAAGAATAAAGAAATAAAAAATCAATACTATTCCAATAATGATTGGAACAGCAACCTTAACGTATTTTGTATAATCCTTCGGTTTAGGGATTAATCGTTCGATTTCTTTGGAATCCCTGGAAGAAATTATGGTCTTGCCGACAGGTCGTTTCAACAACTTTGAAGTATCGCTTACTAATGCTTTCAGCTGTTCGGCAGGATTGGGAAGTGCTGATATGAAATCTTTATTCTTTAAAAAGAACTCCGAATTCCCTTTCCTGTTTGAATTATCAATATTGAATACCAAAATCTCAACACCTTCAGTGAATGCTATATCCACTTCAGTAAGTACATAATCAGAATTCTTTGAGTTATTGGAATAAATCAGAACCAGACATTTCGAATCCATGATTGCCCTTGAAATGGTGTCAACAGAATCATTTGAAGAATAATCCCTTGATTTGATCCAACATTTAATGTTATTATCCTCAAACACACGGCAAACTACATCACTGAGCAGTTTATCGTTTTCATCATAACAAATAAAGACATCATGCATTTAACCATCACCTGATTTGAGAATATTCATCTAGAAGCTCATTAAACATCTTATCATCACTGGACATTACCCTCAATACGGATTTTCTTGTTAAAAATTCGTTTCTAATTAAAAATCCATGAATTATGGCCAATATCCAGAATATTATGAATATATATAAGAATGTTACAAATACCGGATAGAAAATAAATAACAGACCCCATATCTGGAAATAGAATATAATGCAAAATATCGATGGAATCAAATAAATAATTCCTGCAATTTTCCACAGATTTCTATCGGCAATAAGTCCCATATATATAAAAGAAACCCAATAGAGAGGAGTGAACAGTAAGATTAAAGAAGTGCGGTCCTTTTTCAATGAGGACATATCTTCCGGAACAAAATCCTTTAATGTATAGGTAACGGGTTTGTCAATTTCCTCATCACACAACTTCAATGCATCTTCAATTAACTTTTTAAAATGTTTTTCAGGTTCCGGAGATGCATCCAGCCACTGTTTATTTTTTAGATAGAATCCCATGTCCCCTTCAGGCATTGTCTCATCAATCTTAAATGAAATGATAGGTTTCTCATTAGAAAATGCAATATCGATCTCATTTTTTACAAAATCTGATGCCTGAGAATACTTTGAAAAGACCAAAACAACAATCTTGGTCGAGGTTATCCCATCCAGAATCTCCTGAGAATAGTTTTTACCTGAAGCAATGTTGCGGGGTGCAATCCAACATTTAAGGCCATTCTGCTCTAAAACATAACAAACCTTCTCAGCAATATCAGAATTCCTTGTGGAATAGCTTATAAAAACATCATGACTCATAATACCACCTTACTGTTAAATGCCGAATCGACAACAAACTCTTTGTTGTTTGCTTCAAATAACCAAACAGGAGATTCATTAGTAAATGATAATCTGTCCTTATCAAAAGAATCGATAGGAATAATCATTGAATGATATTGGAAATGACCATCCGGATACTCTACAGTCAGGACATAACAACTTTCATTCAAATATTCGACACTGCCCCTCTTCATATTTGAAATATAATTCAATAAGAGTGTAATTCTTTCATCGGATGAATTTAATCTGCTGACATTCAAATTATAAAAGTCATAAGTAGGATTTTTAAATTCAATCGTATCACCAATTACATGATATTGAGAACTTGAAGGAACTAACAGAGTAATATCGTCCAATGAAGTTACATTTTCCTTATAATCATAGAATATAAAAAAATAAGAAGCA
>NZ_JAZRHE010000105.1:0-10671 GCF_045644645.1 Methanobrevibacter sp. | reverse complement strand
CATTTCCCCACCAATTGCAACATACTTGAATGAGGAAAATTCCTTATTGAACTGCTCATTTTCAAGATATTCCCTTAATCTTGACGGTGTAGTGAATGTGAGCGCATCCGGTTTTTCCTTGTTAATAAGTTTAGTTAAATCTGTGATGTTTTTGGCTTCATTATCATTGGCCAAAACAACTTCCAAACCAAAGGTTAAGCTCATGAAATCAAGTAAAAATGCATCAAATGAAACTGTGCTTAGTGCAAGGGTTTTTTTCATGCCGCTATATGCATGGTATACAGGATTATTTTCATCATGAGTGAACAGGTTTGTAATATTTTTATGGGAAATCATAACACCTTTTGGATTTCCTGTTGAACCTGAAGTGTAAATCATGTATGCCAAATCATCAGGCGAAATTTTAACATCCGGATTTTCTATATTTTCCTCTTTGAGCAATTCATTAACATTCAATGAATTCCCTTTATCATCATCAGAAATAATGTAGTTTGCCTGACTGTTTTCATAAATATAATCAATTCTTTCTTGAGGATATTCCAAATCGATTGGGATGTATGCACATCCTGATTTCAAAATACCTAAAATAGATGCTATTAAATTACTATTTCTGTGAATCATTAGCAAAACATTGCTTTTTGGTTTTATTCCTTTTTTAATAAGTGCATTTGCAATCCTATTCGCTTTTTTGTTAAGTTCACTATAAGTTAATCTTTCACCATTTGAAATAAGTGCAAAATTGTCGGGGGTTTCATCAGTTTGCTTTTCAAAGCGCTTGTGGAGGAATGGATTTTCCACTTCTATAAATTCAATGTTTTCTTTTTCTTCAACAAGGGAAATGTCAGATAATGTTGATTTTGCAATGTCGATTGATAAAAATTGATTTATGATTGTATTAATGCTTTTTAGGAATTGATTGACATATTCATTGGAATATAACTGGTCATTGTAATGGGAGGATAATAGGAATTCTGCACCGGTTTCTATTATATTCAAGTAAAAATTATATTTATATTTGAATGAATTGAAATCTAAGTCTTTATTGAATGCATAATAGAATTCGGGCTTGAGGTCGTATTCATCAATCAATTCATCTATTGAAAATTTAGAATATTTCAAATTTTCCAGGTAATCCCTTTGGATTTGCAATAAATAATCTTCAATGGATATTTTCCTGTTTTCAAAATTAGTTGTAAAAATCAAATTGTTTTCATGGAAAATTAAATTTTTATTTGAAAAATTAAATTTATTCAATGCTAATGCAACACTACCTATGAAAAGTATATCTTCTGCAATAGAATTTTCCTTGCAAAATTCTTCAATGTCGCTTTTTTTTATTTTTAGTTCATTCTTATTTAATTTAGGTTTTTTAATCCCATTTAAATCTGGATTAAGTAGTGTAGTTTCGTCAAAATCTTTAATTAATCTTAAAAAGTACTTATTGTAATTTATAGTTTTATCAATCATATTATCTTCCACAATGTTATAGTATTTAACAGATAAAAATTTGTTTTTTGATTTAAATAATATCTTTGTTTTTTTGTTAAATTTGATTGAATAATATGATAAAATTAAAAAAATAATTGTTCGTATTTTTACTCAATTCCCTAAAAATAATTTTTCAAAACATTTGATGGACAGTTTAAAATCAGATTGGATATGATTTCTTTAAATATTTTTTTATATTGTAAAATTGAATATATATTTAACGTTTCATTATTTTTTAATATGAATGATGCAACAGGTGAATTTATGAAATTTAAAAAATTAAACAACAATGAAAAATTGCCTTTTGTTAGTTTTGGAGTTTATGAAATAGATACTAACGATACAAAAAATGCAGTGCTCAATGCTTTAAAAAGAGGTTATACTGCAATCGATGGTGCACAAGTATATTATAACGAAAAGGAAGTTGGTGAAGCAATTAAGGAATCTGAAATCCCTAGGGAAGAGATTTATTTAACTAGTAAAAATTGGGTCAGCAATTCTGGTTATGATAAAACAATTAAAGCTGTTAATAAAACTTTAGAGGATTTGCAAACTGATTATCTTGATTTGATGCTTATTCATCAACCGTTTGGAGATTATTATGGATCCTACAGAGCATTACAGGAGTTGCAAAAAGACGGAACATTATTGTCTATCGGTGTTTCAAATTTTGATTCCGCCCGTTTGGTTGACTTGACTATGAATTTTGACATTGTCCCTCAAGTCAATCAGGTTGAGACAACACCTTACTTCCAGCAATATGAAGCAAATGAAATCATGAATAAATTGGGTGTGGCCCATCAAAGTTGGGGACCTCTTTCAGAAGGTTTAGATAACTTATTTGAAAATCCTATTCTTTTAGAAATTGCAGAAAAATATGATAAAAGTGCTGTACAGATTATACTCAGATGGCTTATAGACAGGGACATTCCATTTTCATGCAGGTCTATTAAAACAGAAAGAATGGCAGAAAATATTGATATTTTTGACTTTAAATTAAATAAAAATGATATTGAAAAAATTAAAGAATTGGATAAGGGCAAAAGTCCTTTCAATGATTATGATGATCCCGAAACTGCAGAAGACTTTAATTCTGAGATTGTATAATCTCAAAATTTTTTTTAATATACATTAGATTTTATTCAAGAAGATTCCGCTCATTCCGTGGGAAGAGAGTATCTGGAAATTTAAAGATTGAAGAAATGGGTGGAAAGTTTTTCTGCTCAGTCAAAGATAATCAAAGAACAATATTAATGCAGTATGCAATTTGTGCCTTGCTGGCAAACACTGGATATATAAGTTAATGAATATTTTAAATAAGCAAAATAGTACAGAATCCATATAACATTCATATAACAAATTTTAATCCCATTAATCACCAGTTAAGAAGTTAATAATATGTTTTTTCTCAATTCATTCTTAATCATCTTGTGATTAAGTATTTCTGATAATTGTCATTAATTTTTAATGGATTAAATTCTCTATCTGAGTTTTAGTGCTGGAAATTGATAAGTATCTGAACTTTTTTATAAGTTTTATACGAATTGTTCTTGTTATTTTTGGGTTTCTTTATATAAAATAAACTTTTTATTAGAGTTTTTAGTTGCTGAAGTTTGTATGAAAATAATTAAGATTATATATAATGAAAAATACATTATACTACAATACATAATGAAAAATTAATTATATAATTAAAAGTACATTATACTACAATACATAATGCAAATTGGATTACATGAGGGTTACATATGGATGAAATTGCAAGCATTACAGATACAAATTTAACCGAAACACAATTCTACAATAGAGTAGATGAAATTAACATGTTGTCAAATTTATTGGGTAGCACTGAATTCAATTCATCACCAACTATACTGTTGACAGGAATTAGAGGAGTGGGAAAGACAGCACTCATCAAGAAAATTAAAAATAAATTCGATAAGGAATATTTGGTTGTAGATATTGATTTGTCAAGAAGCAATGCTTACCAACAAAAAAACCTGACACGAGGCAGCATAATCAAAATAATCTATGACTCAATAATAAAATCCTCAAAGGAATTTGGCTTAAGAACAGTTGGCAAACAAATTGAAAAATACTTTAAAACAAATAAATTCAAAATAGATAAGATTTTATCTTACGAACACATTCCAATACCCGTCTTTGAAAGTGAGGACAATTATGCAAAATTAGCGGATTTTGTAATGGAATTGCCTCAAAAAATTTATGAAGACAACAGTGACAAATTAAAAGGAGTATTCATTTTCATTGATGAAATCCAATTGATTAAAGATTTGGACAATGTGGACAAATTCTTATGGTATATGCGTAGCTTCATTCAAAACCAAAAGAATGTTGCATACCTATTTTGCGGTAGTATGAGTTTAAAGGACAGTTTAATCAATGATTTAAATGGAAAAGAGGGAGCATTTGGAGGAAGAATGCTGACAATTGAAATCCACCCGTTTTCAAAGCAAACCACCATAGATTATATTGAATCACTTCCAAGTAACATACAAATGGATGATGATGCATCTGAAAGATTTTACAAATGCACTCGAGGAATACCATATTACATCAACATATTTGCAAAAATTCTCCCTGAAAACATAACCTTAACAGAAAATAACATCATCGAGTTATTTAAAGATTCGATAGACTATCTTGCAGTACATTTTGTATTCATGTGGTCTAAATTAACATTTCAAGAACAAAAAATAATTATTTCTTTACTTGACAATCCTAAAAAAAGAATTGAAATAGCCAACGCATTAGAAGTTACTAGTGGATCACTTAATAGGCCATTGAATCGCCTGCTCGACTTTAACTTGATTGAATATGCAAATGACAAATATCAGATTACCGATCCAATATTTTCCCACTGGCTAAGGAATAGCTATGAAAAAAATGGGATATATCCATTCAGAAGCATTTAATCAACATTAGCTTTTAAACTACATTCAAAAAGTTTGTTAATTGAAAAATTTCATATGAGAGTTTCAGTGCTGAAAATCGATAAGGTTGCGAACTATATCATACGTTTTATACGAAATGTCCGTATTCTTAGGGGATTTCTTTTATATAAAGTAAAGTGTTTTTGGTTGTAAAAAGTCGATAAGCATCGGAACTTTTTTATACGTTTTCATGAACATTTTTTGAAAAACATAATGAACATAAGAATCATAAATTTTTTTTATGTTTTTTATGAAATTCATGTTTGATAATGGAAATTTTTAAATATTCTTAAAAACATAAGGAACATAAGAATCATAAATTTTTTTTATGTTTTTTATGTTTTTTATGATGTGTAGTATTAGAGGTTATAAGCATGAAAACTAATCCTTTCAGAAAACGAACTGGAATTTTGCCTTCATATTTCACAGGCCGTGAAAATGAATTAAATGAACTTAAAAAAATATATAACTCAACTAAAATGGGAGTTCCAGGCCATTTAATATTGTATGGACCAAAAGGAATTGGAAAAACATCCTTATTATTGAAATTTCAAGAAGAAATAACTAATCTTGATGATGTATATTCTGTTAGAATTCCATTAATGGAAGGAAATTTTGAAGACATTTACTCCTTGATAATAGAAAAGTGCTCTGATACTTTAAATATTAATATTGGTCATTTTTGGGAGAAAATAAGTTCATTAGGTATTAATATACCATTTATCGGAGGGGTGTCTGTATCACGTGAAATTCCCCAAACCAGTCCTGCCGTTGCTTTTGAAAAAATTTTAAATTTGATTTATGATGAGCTGGACTCTGACAATCCGGTTTTAATCCTATTGTTTGATGATCTTCAAAGGATTATGGGCAACGATGAAACAAGGAAGATATTGAGCATCCTGCAGAATGCTCTTGTAGAATTAAATTTAAAAGGAAAAAATATAATGTTTGTAGCTACCGGATCAGAAGACATTTTCAACAAAATACAGGATCAACTTGACTCAGCAGTACGGATATTTGAACCATATCTGATAGGGCCATTGTCCTACGGTGAAGTGTGTGATGCAATCAACATTCCGATTAAAGAACAAAATGTGACCTTTGAAGAGGATGTCATAAAAGGAATATATGAATTATCCAATGGAATCCCATATTACATGCAGATTCTAGCTTACAGCTGTTTTGATGAAGCTAATGATGATGATACAGTGACAATGGATGAGTTTAAAAAGGCATCTGTCTATTCCTTAAATATTTTGGCTCAACGGGAATTTAAATCATTATTCGCCAAATCCACTACAGAAGAGCGGAAAATATTATGCTTAATGGCGGAAAGTGAGGAAACAATTTTGTCCTATTCATATATCAAGGAGAATGCTCATCTAAATTCAGAACCTTCAGCATTGCTGAAAAGTTTAATTAAAAAAAACATGATAATCAAGCCAGCAAGAGGCAAATACAAATTAAAAAGTAATCTTTTCAAATTATATCTGCAAAGTCTGAGGATAAATCAGGATACAGGATTAATTGGCTAGTGGTAAACCTCCATATTTGCCGAACATCATTGGAACATTTCATGTGATGTAATGGAAATTCCTTATAATGCGCAAAAACACACATCACATTACAATAACCAAGTATTTCTGGTTTTTCAAAAATGTTATAATCATCAAAAAATAAATTCGATATCAGAGTTTTAGTGCTGGAATTTGATAAGCATGCGAACTATATCATACGTTTTATACGAAATGTTCGTAGTCTTAGGGAGATTTCTTTATATAAAATAAAGTTTATATTGGTGTTTTTCATGGGTAGAAATTGATATGCATCGGAACTATTTTATATGTTCTGTCTGAAAATTTCTAGATTCTTGAAACATGTATAGTAGGAATGCCCACAGTGTCATATCCAGTTTTATACTAACATTGATAAGTCAAAATAATTAAATTATATTATATGAAAAATATAGAAAATGCTATTCAATTATTTGAAAACGGATATGTGTGTTCACAAGCAGTATTTGCAACATTTTCACAGGATTTAGGTCTTTCGGAAGAACAAGCCTTGAAAATTGGTGCATGCTTTGGTAGTGGGATGCGTAAAGGTGAAGTTTGCGGTGCTTGCACAGGTGCACTAATGGCATTAGGCCTTAAATATGGTGAAAGTAAATCTAAAAGTAATGAAGTATGTGAAAAATTTTTAGATGAATTTGAAAAGGAAAACGGATCATATATCTGTAGGGATTTACTTAATTGTGACATTAGAACCGAAGAAGGCATTAAATACGCATTGGATAATGATCTATTCAAAGAGTTTTGTCCAAAAATGGTTGAATCTGCAACTAAAATAACAGAAAATTACCTATAGATTTAGGTTGAGATAACTTTCAAAAATTTTATAATTACAGAAAAACAAATTCCATATCAGAGTTTTAGTGCAGGAATTTGATAAGTATCGGAACTTTTTTATAATTTTTATACGAATTGTTCGTGTTATTTTTGGGTTTCTTTATAAAAAATAAAGGGTTTTTAGAGGTTAAAAATCGATAAGTATCGGAACTTTTTTGGGGTTATATGAAAATTTCTAGATTCTTGAGAAACATGAGGAAAATAAATTTTTCATGTTTATTTTGGGAATTCATGTTTTCCAATATTCAAAACGTATCATGATTCATCACCTACGGTCATTGGGGTGCTGGTCGGAAATGTCAAAAAGTTGTTATCATAGGTTTCATTACTTAAAAATGGGTGAAAGTTGAGAATATGAGAACGGTTGGTCAAACGATAATGGGTCGGATAGGATTAAATATTTATACTAAAAAAAGTATATAATATAGTTAAAATCCAGTACATGGATTACTTTTTCAGATATTTCTTTTAGACGTGTATCCGAGTGGTCAAAGGAGTAAGATTCAGGGTCTTATGCATTAGTTGCTACGTGGGTTCGAATCCCACCACGTCTATTCTTGTTTTTTTAACTTTTTAAGAGTGAATAGGATATTAAAATTTTATAATTACCAAAAAAATAAATTTCGTATTAGAGTTTTAGTGCTGAATCGATAAGCATGCGAGCAATCTCATACGTTTTATACGAATTGTTCTTATTATACGGCTAAATAAGTTTCAAAAATGTGGAATGGGGGGATGTCCGATGCTTATGTAATTGAAATTATTATTGATAAACTAATCTGCCTACTTCAATTTTCATTCAGCTTTTCACCATAAAATCTTCAATTTCAAACATGAATATGAATTCTAACTGATATTGAGTTTCAAAACTTAAGCAAGCATTTCTTTTAAGGTTTTTGAGTAAAATAGTTTTTAGCATCCACGTTATTTTTTTTTAAGATTGTTACTTGTATTTATCAAGCACAAGTATTGTCATATCATCAAACTGTTCGGTTCCTTTTGTAAATTCATTAATGTCTTCTTGCAATGTTTCAATTAGTAAATGGTCATTGTGATATGATTCAAAATATTAATTAAACGTTTTTCACCATAGAATTCCCCATCAACATTTTTAGCGTCAGTTATTCCATCAGTATATATGATTATCCTATTGAAATTTCTAACTTCTTCTTTAACAAATTTAAAATCATCCATAATGCCTAAAACAATACATTTGTTCATTGTCATTTCTTTAAATCCGTCACCTTCATCAATTAATGGAGCATTATGTCCTGCATTGGAAAATGTTAAAATTTTTGTTTTTTTATTATAAATTCCTAGCCATAATGTTATAAACATGTTTTCTGCATTATTTTCACATAATTCGTTGTTAACTAAATATAATACTTTGGAGGGATCTTTTTCACTTTTCTGTATTTGTTTGATGATTGCATGGGTGATTGTTGAAAGTATTGCTGCAGGGACTCCTTTTCCAGAAGCGTCACCCACAATAATAGCTAGACTTTCATTATCTATTTCATAATAATCGTAAAAGTCTCCCCCTACTTCTTTCGCCGATTTTGATTTCCCATAAACGCCATAATCTTCATTTACAATACTTTGGGTTGGCAGAATTGACTCTTGAATTCTTTTAGCAATATCAAGTTCAGATTCAATTCTATGCCTTTCACCTTCAATTTCCTCTATGTTTTCAATGTATTCATTTGTATTATTAATTAAGTCAGTGTAGCTGCGGGCCATCATCCCAATTTCATTATTATCATCAACATGGTTAGAATATATGTTAATCAATTCCTCTGCTTTAATTTTATCTCCTTTTTTAATGAATGACTCTATTCTTGAAAATGAGTATATCGGTTCAATTACTTTCCTTTCAATGTATTTTAATACAAAAATGGAAGGGATAAAGAATATGAAAAGTAAAATGTCTGAAATTAACATTATGTAGAGGATTATATCATCGGCATCAATTCGAAGAAGCATGTTTAGTGAGCGAATTAATATTTCATCACAGGCCGCCACTGTAGCTAAAATTAGGATAATCAATGTTGCTAAAAGGAATATATCCATTATTTGTTCGGGTATTGGAGTATAATTCACTTCTTTTATCACGGATTTTATTGGCTTTGTTATGTATATAAATAACAATATTGTAAGGATAGCGCTTTCAGCAATCGGGTTTTCATAGGCACCATTATAAAAATCATTTAGCGTAATAATTACCACAGATACTAGAATTAACACAGCAATCGCTTTATAAAATTTTTTGTTAAGTTCTCTTTTAGATATTTTGGGGATGTGGACAAAATCAATTTTTTTAGAAAGCCAAATTCCAATAATTCCAAATACAAATGCTGAATTAAAAAAATTAATGAAATATCTAATTCCAATTTCCAAACTGATAGGTATTGTTTCTGGATATAGTATATAAAATAATTCCTTATTAATTTGCGAGTATAAGGTAGCGCATATCATGATTATTCCAATAAATAAAAGCAGATGAAAAGTGTTATGTAGGCTAGGCTTGGTAATAAATTGTCTTTTTCCATAATTTCCGTACCATAGTTTATAAGCTAAGCAGGAAATTCCTAAACTTACAATTTCAGTTGTAAAGGTAAATGCTAAGTTATAACCTCGAAGGAGGTCACATATTCCATTTGCAAGGACAGATCCGACGGCACCATAAGGTCCGAAAAGCAGACCTGAAATAAGAATTAGACCCACGTGCGGCGTGTATCCTTCGCCAAAATTGTTACTTAACATAAAAATATATGGCCCTAAATTAAAGATTATCATTAAAATAAAAGGCACCAATATTTTTTTAATGTTATTATTCATCATACCCCTTTTTTAATAATTTTTAAGTGATTTTCCCCATTTTCATAAGTATATATCAATTCATCAGCAAAAGATTTTGCAAGTAAAATGCCTAAACCACCAACTTGCGCTTCTTCAATATTATTAGGTTTTTTAGGAGATTTTTGTGAAGTGGGATTAAATTCAATCCCATTGTCGACAAATTCTATCATTAAATCATTATCATACTCAATATTTACAATAATATACTCTGCATTAGAGTAATTAACAATATTTACAAAAATTTCTTCAATGACTAAGTGCACTGCAATGTCTTCTCTGTAATTCTTCTCGACAAAATCTTTTAGGGTGTATAATTCACTTAACGCTACTTTAAGTTTTATTGAATTCATGTTATCTTATTCATTTTATATCATTTTCATTTTTATTAAATTTTTTTTCAAAAAATAATATCGAAATCATGTTAGCTATTTTGCACAAACGTTTCGACAATCAAGTCAATGCAAAAGCTAAAAATGAATTTTTTAATCACTTAAAGTATCAATGCAAAAGATTCATCTTTTAAAGATGTAGATGATTTATTAAATATTTTGATTCAATAAAATGATGTTTATTTAGAGGTTTTGCCCATATGGCATACATTTGGATGTGAAATATGATGGAAAAAGAGAATCTGGAAGTTCTTAAAAAAGAATCTTCAGATAAGGAATTTAAATGCAGTGAAGTATTGGGTTTCAATAATATTGAACATGTGGTGGAGAAAAGCTAAATATTTTAGCTTTTAAACTTTTTTCACTCTATATTTAGGATGTTATCCAGGCCAGAAGTGGTAATAATATCTTTTATGATGCCTGGGCTGTTTATTATTTTAAATGGTATTCCTTCAGGTTGTAATTTTTTTTGTGTTGAAATTAATACTCTTAATCCTGCACTGGATATGTATTCTAATTTCTCAAAATCTAAAATTAATGAATCAAATTTTCCCATTTCATCCAATATTTCAT
>NZ_JAZRHE010000104.1:0-5249 GCF_045644645.1 Methanobrevibacter sp. | reverse complement strand
TTATTTTTAAAATTAACTTATTTAATATGGTTTTATTTAATTATAATGGATATTATTAATATTTTTAAAAACCATAAAGTTTATATACTATGTAATTTAACATTAACATAAGTAATTAGTTTTTAACATAATTGCTTCAGTACTTAAATACTTTTTGCAAAATGATAAGTAATTTATGGGGAATATTATGCGAACCATGATTAAATATTTAAGACAAGAGCTCAAACTGAGCCAAAAGGAACTTGGGGACAAGGTTGGTGTTACCCGTCAAACCATTAATGCGTTGGAAAATGGTAGATATAACCCATCCTTATTTCTGGCTTATGAGATAACCCAGGTTTTTAATAAATTGATGTTTAAAGGTGATCGGGAGAAGTATTTCATTATGGAAGAAATATTTATCTTCGACGACGATTATTACTAGGTGATAAAATGATTTTAGATATATATAAGGATGCACTGGAATATTCAGCAAAAGACTGGAAAATTTTAGTGATACTGGGGGTAGTGTGCTTATTCAGTTTCCTGTTGCTGCCCGCTTTTCTGATTACAGGATATAATTATAGAGTTATTAACAATGCGGTACATGGAGTAATCAACGGAAGGGATCCGTTACCTGAGTTCAATGATTTGATAGAAATGTTCATTGACGGTGTAAAAGTCGTGATTGTTCAAATAGCTTATCTGCTTGTACCGTTCATAGTATTTGTGATATTTGCAGTCATTGCCGGAAATTTATCAGGAGCTGCATCATCTGCACTAATGCTTATCGGAGCTCTGATTACATTTGTAATTTTCATAGTTGCAGAGCTGATGATTCAAATGGGAATATGTCACATGGCATACAATGATGGAGCATTTTCAAAGGCATTCGCATTCAGTGAAATAAAAGATGCAATCGATGAAATCGGATGGTTTGAATGCATTGTAACATACGTTGGGCTAATAATCATAACATTGGTCATTTCATTTGTTGTAACTGCAATCATCGGACTGATATTTACAGCATTCGGAATTTCAGGTGCTGTTTTAGGTGCCGATCCAAGCGGAATATTTGTATTGGGGGCATTGATTAACTCAGCCATAACCCTGTTTATTGTCGGACCATACCTGAGCATATTCAATTCAAGATCCATTGGATTGCTCTACACAATGCAAATCTAGGTGATTTATATGGCAAGCATAACTGACTGTGTTGTTGAGGGGCTGAAATATCCATTCACTAACATTAAAAAACTTTTAGGAATCGGAGTGCTGTTTGCTTTATTAAGCGTACTGTCAACAGTCATAGGCATCAAATCATTTGATATTTTCAGAATGTCAATACATCTTGTTGAAAACACCAACGGAACAGTATCACAGATACCGTTTTCACAGTTGCCGGCAGGAGACATTTACCTTGTGGTTGGTTTATCAGTCATTAGTTTCATTGTCGGATTGTTCATATTAGGATACCAATATGATGTTGTAAAATTCTCAATTGACAAGAAGGCAGATCTTCCGGGATTTAATGACATTGCGGGATTATTGGTCAGGGGAATAAAATACCTCATTGTGGCCGTGGCATATTATATCATTCCGGTTATTGTGTGGGCTGTGGGAATAGCATTTGCGGGAGACTCATCAGTATTTATTATTGTAAGTTTAATTGCAGGGTTGCTCTTTATAATTGCGTATTTCCTCATGATTATGGCAGTAAACAACATGGTGGCATATGACAGCATTAAAAAGGCATTTGACTTTAGAGAAATTACGGACAATATTGCAAATCTGGGATGGGGAAAATATATTGGAACAGTCCTGTTCACAGTCATTGTAATGATGATTATTTCTGCTGCTGTAGGCATCATATTGAGCTTTATAACAGTGGCATTTGCAGCAGTCATCAACAATCAGGCAGTAATCATATCCATTGTTATTGCATTTATTGAAGGATTGTTTATAGATTCATATATGACTGTATTTTTCAGCAGGGTTTGCGGATCAATATATAGAGAATCCATAAAATAGATGGAATGTTTTAACGCATTCCACTTTCATTTTTTTAACTAATTTAGGGAGGTTTTATCTGTGTCAGACTACGTCATCGAAACAAACAATTTGTCAAAAAAATATTCCAAAAATCTGGTTGTGAATTCAGTAAATATGCATGTGGAAAAAGGTAAGATTTATGGGCTTTTGGGTAAAAACGGAGCCGGAAAAACCACAACAATGTGCATGCTTTTAAATTTGACATATCCGAGCAGCGGAGACATATTCCTTTTCGGAAAAAACGCTAAAAGATACTCAAATGTATACTCGAATATAGGATCAATCATTGAAACTCCGGGATTTTACGAAAATCTCACCGCATATGAGAATTTAAAGGTCATTGCCAAAATAAGGGGCGATTATGACCCATTTCGTATCAATTCTGTTCTTAAGATGGTTAATTTGGATACTGAAAAGTCAAAAAAATTCAAGGATTTTTCATTGGGTATGAAACAGCGTCTGGGAATTGCGGCCGCTATTATGCATAGTCCGGAGTTACTGATTTTGGACGAGCCCATAAATGGTCTGGATCCGTTCGGAATAAAGGAAATCAGGCAGCTGCTTAAAAGACTGTCACATGAATTTGGAATAACAATCCTAATTTCATCCCATATCTTAAGTGAAATAGAAAACATTGCCGATGTCATCGGATTTATGGATGGGGGAGTTTTGATTGAAGAGATTACACGTAAAGAGTTGCTTGAAAGATTGGAAAAGCATGTTGAATTTGAAGTATCAAACACTGAATTGGCAGTAACTATTCTAAAGACATTGGAACTTAAGGAAAATGAAGATTTTACATTTGAAGCAAATACAATCTGTCTGTATACACATTTGAATCTGAGGGATAAATTCAATGAGTTATTTGTTAAGGCAGGCATTGACGTTAGAAAAGTGAATCTCTGTGAAGAGAATCTGGAAGAGTTCTTTACCAGATTCGTATCTAATAATTGAGGTGATTTGATGTTTACTTTTATTGAAATGGAATTTTTAAAACTCAAAAGATCAAAAATATTCCTGTTAAGTTTGCTTGGAGCTATTCTTCCTCCGCTGCTGATGTTTATTGCGGTTACTTCCTTTGACGAGGGGCAAACCTTTGAGGCATTATTCACCAACGTGAACATGTACATGTCAGCAATGTTTGCGGTTTTAATCTTTGCAATAATCATATCCTATCTGTTTGGAAGAGAGTACAATGAGCATACATTAAAAATAATGCTGACAATTCCAGTATCAAGAGAAAAATTCCTGGCAAGCAAATATTTAATGTTTTTAGTGTGGATTGTGATTTTAACTGTTGTCACCAGCATATCAACTCTCGTATTTGGTTTTGCAGCAGGTCTTGACGGATTCAGTTTAAGGATATTTGCAGATGGCTTCACACAGTTATTATATGCCAATATACTTTTGTTTTTGTCATTCTCTCCATTCGTGTTTGTATCACTGTTCATTACAAACATGGTTCCTGCAATGGTCGGGGGTGCAGGATTGGCATTGGTGAATCTTATGGTCTATGGTCAAAACTGGGCACCATTCGTTCCGTGGGTATGTCCGTATCTGATTGCATCAGATAAGATAGCAGAGTACAGCACAAGCATCACAGTTTCCTATGGTGTTATTCTGGCAACTTTTGTAATAGGACTGGCCATTTCATATATCTATTTCACAAAAACGGATGTTTCAATTTAAAATTATTTTTCAGATACTCTGTGATTTGATTTAAATAGAATCATGTTAATAATAAGTAATGGTGATATCATGAATGATTTTGAAAACCAAAAATTCTGCCAGTCCTGTGCAATGCCTCTGGCAGATGAAAAACTCTTTGGAACTAATGCAGACGGGACAAAAAATGAGGATTACTGTATATACTGTTTTAAAGATGGTGAATTCACTTCAGACATGTCAATGGAGGAGATGATGAATTTCTGCATTGAAAAAATGGTTGAAGTTCATCCTGAAATTGATAAGGCGCAGGCCAGCGCAATGATGAATGAAGTGTTTCCTAAATTAAAAAGATGGGTAAATGATTAATTTTTTTTTAAGCACTGGACGGTTAGATATCCAGTGCTAATTCGGTTTATTTTTTTTGTTTAGATTTGAAAAATATCCTTAAAGATATTTTTATTGATGTTGAGGTTGAAAAAGCAGTATCTTTGATAAATTATAACAACTTGTTTATTGGGTGATACTCAACAGGTTCTGTTCCCATTGGTTTTACAGCTTCACACATGAACATGTCTGTTTGTGCTACTGCTGGAAATGCAATTTTGGCATTTTCGATAGGTCCAAAGAGAACGAAGTCTCCACCGCACATTACCTGCACAATATTTGCGCCGATATCACATACTGTAAATGCAGTTTTATTTCCTGCTTTTTTGTATTCTCTTAACCAGTCCCATGCAGATGGAACGTTGTGAATTCCAGATCCGACTGGGTATCCCCATTTTGCTTTTTCTGCAAATGAGGTTCTAGCAGCAATACCCGCACCTTGGCCTAGTGGGGTTACGGCGGTATCCATCATGAATTTATCAATACCGCAGTCTGCAGCAACTTCAAGCAAACCTTTTTCATATGCTCCATCATCTCCATCTTCCCACATTGCCATTTTTCCCTCAATGGTAGCGTTCATAGGGTTGAATCCTAAGATAATGGAAGCGGATATGTTAGTTTCAGCTAGCGCATCAAGTTCTGATTTATCTGCTGCCATGTTAATTGAGTTGTAAATTGCTCTTTCTGTTAATCCAGTTTCATCGGCATATTGTGCGCCGGCAACTCTAGCATCACCGGATGTTGAATCTATAAGAAATGGTGCATCGCAGATTTCTCCGATGTATTCAATATATTTTGGAAGAGCTTCAACTGTTTGTCCGAAAACCTGCACAATAAATGGATTACCAGTTACATCTGAAATTGATGCCATATCATTAACTAGTTGTTCGGCTAGATCTTTATCGAAATCCCCAGTTAATTCATCATTAAGAATATTGTGACCGCCATAGAAAATGGTTCCTGCCAAAACGGTAGGATATTCTCCAGGTTGTCCACCCATTTTGACTCCTGCAAAGTCAAAAACTACTTGTTCTTTATCAAATTTAAACATTTAATTTAACCTCTATATTTTTCGACCTAACTTTCAATTTCACTTTAAAAAAATTAAAGTTAAGTCTAATAAATATATTTTATTTAATTATATATAAGTCAATATTATAAATTTT
>NZ_JAZRHE010000103.1:0-5320 GCF_045644645.1 Methanobrevibacter sp. | reverse complement strand
ATAATTTAAATTTTTAGCAATTACATAAATTATCCCGATTAAAAGCTTAGGAGGCTTAAATATGGGAAAAGGTGAAGAATTAACAACAACAAAATATTTAATCCACGCTCAAATTACAGCTAATGGTATTGTTGAAAAACCAGACGTTGTTGGCGCTGTATTTGGGCAAACTGAAGGTTTACTTAGTAACGATTTAGATTTAAGAGAACTTCAAAGAACTGGAAGAATTGGAAGAATACAAGTTAACATTCAATCCAATGGCGGAAGAGCTAAAGGAGCGATTGTGATTCCATCCAGTTTGGACAGAGTTGAAACCGCCATACTTGCAGCATCTCTTGAAACAATTAATCGTGTTGGACCTTGTGAAGCCGAAATCCAGACTTTAAAAGTTGAGGACGTAAGGGCTGTCAAAAGAGAACAGGTTGTAAACCGTGCTAAAGAAATCTACAAAAACATGGTTGAAAGCGTTGGTCCGGCCAGCATGAAAATGATTGAAGAAGTAAGGGAAGCTATGAGAGTTCACGAAATCTCCGAATATGGTGATGACCGCTTGCCAGCAGGTCCGAGCATCCACACTTCCGATGCAATTATCGTAGTGGAAGGACGTAGCGACGTTTTAAACTTACTTAAATACGGTATTAAAAATACTGTTGCTGTTGAAGGCGTAAGTGTTCCCCAATCAATTGGGGAATTAAGTAAAAAAAGAACAACTACTGCATTTGTAGATGGTGATAGGGGCGGAGAGCTCATCTTAAAAGAACTTTTACAAATTGGAGATGTTGACTATATTACCCGTGCTCCAAAAGGAAAAGAAGTGGAAGACCTAGAAAAAGACGAGGTTCTAGTTGCACTTAGAGACAAAGTTCCTACAGCACAATTCTTAGCTAACCACAATATCTTAAATGAATCTAATGGAAATCATAAAAGAGATCATAACAATAAAAAATACAATAGAAATTCCAGAAGACATCAAAAATTCACTCCCCGTGAAGAAGTCGCACCGGAACCGGTCGTTGAAGATGATGAAGTTACCTTAATGAAAGATATGTTAAGGGAATTTGAAGGAACCGGCAATGGAGCTATTTTAGATGAAGCATTGAATATGACTAAAGAGGTGGAAGTGGAAAACCTCTACGAAGAAATCAAAAATATTGATGGAACTGCAGACAGCGTCATATTTGATGGTGTGATCTCCCAAAGATTGGTTGATGTAGCTTCCGAAAAAGGAATTAAAAAATTAGTCGCATTCAAATCAATGAACATAGTTAAAAAACCACATGAAGTGAAATTAATAACTATTGACTAAAACTATCCATTTAAGGAAATAGAATTACTATTTCCACACTTTCTTATTTTTAAAACACCACCCAAACTATTTTTCAATTTAAAACCTGCATATAATTATAAACACCATTTATCCGAATGAGAAAAAAACAATGTTTTCAAAAATAATATATAATATAATTAACAGAAATTTAATAGGATTTACAAAATCGGAGGGAAAAAATGAATATTAATATGGATAACTATTATTGTACTAGAAAAAATATTTTTGAAAGAATTCAGGATGCTAGTACAGCTACTAAAATCCTTATGTCCTTAATGATGGCATGTTTTACCGGGATTATGGCTCAAATCATTATTCCACTCCCGTGGACACCAGTACCTATTACCGCACAAACTTTTGCTGTATTATGCTCTGGTTTATTCTTAGGTAAAAAATATGGATGCTTAAGCCAAATATTATACATTGTCTTAGGTATTGCATTCATTCCTTGGTTTGGAGGAATGACTGGCGGTATTGAAATATTTTTAGGATCAACATTTGGATTCTTCATTGGATTTGTTATTGCATCTTACTTCATTGGGGCAATTACCGAAAAATATGCTAAAGCACGTAACTTCAAAAGAATGGTAATTGTAATTGGTGTTGCAAACTTTGCATTAATCTACATTCCCGGCCTTTTAGGATTAGCATTATGGTACAGCTTGACTCAGGGTGCAACCATCGGCGTTGTTGACCTGTTAATGATGGGACTTGTTCCATTTATTTTTGGAGATATTGTTAAAGTCTTAGGTGCTGCTTCAGTATCTAAAGTATTCCTACCTAAAGACTAAAACAATCTTTTCTTTTTTTATTTATTTTGATTAATATGAAACTTATTTTAAGAGGCCATCACTTATTATGCCTTCAAGGCTTTCAGGGTTATGGTTATGATAAGGCATTTGTTGAAAACATGACTGAAATTAACCAGATGAGAAAATTATCCGGCACCACCGTCACCCTTACGAATTCACCGGATGATATTTGCAAATCCTGCCCAAATTTAAAAGATAATCTATGCCAAAATCAGAAACAGAATGAAAGAATTATATCAATGGATGAAGAAGTATTATCAAAACTTAACACCACAAAAGAATATGATGCCCAGGATTTATTTAAAGAGGTAGAAAAAATTTTCAATTCAAAAGAAAGCATCTCTAAAATATGTTCTAAATGTATGTGGCATAAAGAATGTTTATTTTATCTAAATCTTTAAAACCGATACTTTTAAATACTACATAATAAATATATATTAAATGTTGTATTACAACAAATATAGTCCCGTAGGGTAGTGGTAATCCTTCTAGGCTTTGGACCCGGAGACGGCGGTTCGACTCCGCTCGGGACTATTCTAATTAACTATTTTTATTGATATTTTATGGAAAAGCTATTGCTTATTGGAATTGATACAAGAAGTATGCTTAACAGTGCTTTAAAACTAGATTACACCATCTTTTCAACAAGTTATTTTTCAACTTCAGATACTCCCAAAATCAAAAATCAAAAAATCGTTCTGAAAGAAGAAGCCGATGCAAGTTGCGGAATATTTGAAGATGAATTTGACAGCAGACATCTCCTGGAAATTTCCCAGGATTACATAGATGAAGTCGACTACATCATACCCCTATCCGGAGTATCGCCCGGCGACTTTTCAAAAAAAGATCAGAAAAAGATATTGGGAACAACCGACGTTGGAGATATCGAAAACAAATACCGATTTTACAGAAAAATCAGAAATAAATTTCAAACACCTGCGACTTTTAGTGTAAATGATATGGATGAAGCATTTGAAATTCAGAACTCTTGCCCCGACACCAAATTTATTTTAAAACCTCTTAAAGGAAGTGGAGGGTATGACATAAATCTTTTAGATAATGATGCGAATATTGAATTTAATGATAATGATTTTATCCTTCAGGAATATGTCTCCGGAATCAACTTAAGTTCATCGATTCTTGCAAGCAAAAATGATTCAAAAACGATAATGACATCAAGACTGCTGACAATGAATGATTTTGAAAAGAATAACAGTTTCATATACGTTGGGAATATTCTGCCTTTAACGGAAGAGTCAATCATGAGCTATGCTGAAAATGTTGATGAAATAAATAGTGAAATGATAGGCACTTCACAAAAACTTGCCAAAGAATTCAATCTACTCGGATCAAATGGTGTTGATTATATCTTTAATGAAAATGGCCTTCATGTTATTGAAATCAATCCAAGAATTCAGGGAACATTCGAATGTGTGGAAATCACCCTTGGAATAAATCTGCTCGATGCACATATCAAAGCATGCCTTGGAGAGCCTGTGGAAATTCCAAAGGCAAAATGTTATGCTTATAAGAAAATAATCTATTCACCTACACGGATGAAATATGAAAATATGGGATTGGACAATATCTATGACCTCCCACACCAGGGCTCAATAACTGAAAAATCACAGCCATTGCTAACAATTATAGATAAAGATAATGATTTTGAAAAATTATATGAAAAAGTCGAATCAACCAGTAAAAAAGTAAATGAACTATCTAAAAAAAGCCAAGTAGATGAACAATAAATAATATTACCCCAATTGTTATCATAAATGTGGTTGCAATCATTCCATAGGTTATCCACATAAACAGACGTGCTTTATTATCAGGGTCTTTCATAAATTGGTCAATTGGATTTCTTTTCATTTTTACACCGTTTCTCTGAATTTCTAGAAAAAAATTTTTTTACAGTAACTCGTTTAACTAAACTAATTTTAAAAATAAACTCATAAATAATCTTTAATTAAAAAAATAATAAAAAATAGAAGAAAATGAGAAGAATTAAGAAAAATTTAGGCTTCTGCATTTTGAGCTGCTTCTGCTGCAGCTGCCGCTTTTTCATTTTTCTCAATAGTAGACCTAATCATTTTCAATCTAACGAAGTTTTCCCTTTCCATTTCTTGGAGTCTCATATCAATATACTTTTCAGTATTTTGGAATCTAGGAATCATAATATGTTCTAAAGCATTTACCCTACGTTTAGTAGCTTCAATTTCCTCAGCAAGTAAGAAAATAGTTTTTTCCACTTCACCAAGTTCAATCAAATACTTAACGGATTCCTCGAATTTTTTAGCAGCTTCGTCTAATTGGATTGTAGTATCAGAAAACCCGTAACCCCTGTCAACAATGGACCTTTCTTCCATTTGAACATTTGTAACAGGCACTGCAACACCCATAACACTTCTTGATGAGATTTCCACATCAATAGATTCTTTAACAGATAATGCTGCCTTTCTAACAGCCAAATCACCCATAGCAATTTGAGCTTCAAGCAAAGCATCATTTGCTTCTTTTAGACTTAATTCTGCGTTTTCACGAATACCTTTGACACGATCCAAGATATCAAAAAACTCTTTAATTAAAGCATCCCTTTTCTCTTTAAGTAAACCATGCCCTTTGACAGCCAGTTTAGTCCTATTCTTAAGGGACAACAATTCCATACGAGTTGGATTAATTCCATCTATAATATCTTGTGCCATTTAATCACCTACATTGCTGTAATGAGATTATGCATCTTTTGGAAGGTATTGTTCAACAAATTCTTCTTTAACCCTTTTGAGTTCTGCTTTAGGTAAGATTTTGAGTAAACTCCAACCAAGATCTAAAGTTTCGAAGATTGTTCTGTCTTCATCTTTACTTTGGGTAATGAATTGGTCTTCGAATGCTTGAGCAAATTCTAAGAATTTTTGATCCCTTTCAGTAAGTGCTTCTTCCCCTACAACCGCTACTAAGTCTCTTAATTCACGACCTTCAGCGTAAGCGGAGTAAAGCTGGTCAGATACACCACTGTGGTCATCCCTAGTTTTGTCTCCACCGCTACCACCACTCATCAAACGAGAAAGTGAAGGAAGTACGTCTACAGGAGGATAAATACCTTTCCTTGAGATTTCCCTACTTAATACGATTTGTCCTTCGGTAATATAACCGGTTAAGTCAGGAATTGGGTGAGTAATATCGT
>NZ_JAZRHE010000102.1:0-4377 GCF_045644645.1 Methanobrevibacter sp. | reverse complement strand
CTGCAGGATTTAATGAAGCACCAGATTCAATTTCATCACCAACGCTCAATTCAATTTTTTCATTTGTAATATTGATTGCAGAAATATTTATGTTTTTTACTTGAGGAGATGCTGGGAAATATTGATCAGTACCAACATAGTTGATAGAAACTATATATTCTCCTGCACCAAGTTCTGGAGCCTTTTCATTTACAATAATTCCTCCAGATTGAACCTGTTGACGATACCAAGGCTTAGTTTGACCATTATCCTTATTGGTGAATGTCAAGGAATAAGGTCCATCAGCTTTTGGATTATCTAACTGTCCATTAACAACAATATTGCCCTTTTCATTTACTGCTATACTAGTAAAATTGAGACTAACATGAAGTTTTGGAACATTAAAAGCATCTGGACCGGTATCAGGGGTTTCCTTGTAAGCTGAAGCATAATTAGCATCACCATAGTACCATGCCTTGACGATATAACTACCTTTAGGTAAATAAGTATCCTTTCCACCCCAGTTAACGGAACCATTTTTAAGAGTTAAATTTTCATTAACTTCGACAATATCACCTCCAGGAGTCTTAAGGATAAACATTACAGTTACATTACCAGTAGCATCTTGTTCAGTAGACGCCGAAAATGAAACTTCTCCATAATCATCACAACGAGGTCTAATATTAAAATTTGGATCTTTAGATCCGGCTGATAAAACATCAGCACCACCATCATCACTTTCCAATGGAACATCATCAATGGTTTTTTGAACTGCAACTTGTTCATCTACAGCTACAACTGTATCATTAGTGTCTTCAGCTGCCGATACGCAAGAAACAGTCAATACCATTAATAATGCTATCAATAAACAAAATATTTTCTTTGACATATTCGCCTCCTATTACTAGAATTAAATATTAATTTTAAAGTTTTTTCTAAAATTAACTATTTTGTATTAATACATATACAATATTTTTATTTCATAGTAATTAAATAATATAGAGAACGATTGTTCTATAATGTTAAAAATTGATATAAAGAACAAACATTCTATTATATTGGAACAAATTTATTCTCCGTTTGTTCATAAACAAAAAAAAGAAAATATATAGTAAAAAATATTGGCCCCATAGTCATGTTAATTATACCCACGAGTTTTGGATTATGGTTTCATTTGGCTTTTTCAATGTTTTTCAAATCAACTTATTTTAATTCTTATTAATTAAATCGGCCATTTGTTTTGGTTTTGAATATTACTAAAACATTACTGTCATTAGATGAGAACTTGCATCTGAACTTGAATTTGATGCAATCTTTTCATTAGTTATGCTGGTTGATTGCCCAACGGACAGTATACCTGTTTCATTGCCGGGCGCACTTGCTGAAGCGATAAATGCAAAAATAAACAAAAACTGTGAAATATTTAATATAATAGAACGTTTGTTCTCTATATTATTTAATAACTAAAAAACTATAATATTATTAATGTATGAATACTAAAAAGTTAATTTTAGAAAAAACTTTAAAATTAATGGTTAAAAATCGGAACTCCCTAGTTTCAATTAGAGAAATAAGTGCAGAGACCGGAATTGCTACCGGCGGAATATACTATTATTTTTCAAGCAAAGAAGAGATATATAATGAAATTACTGAAAGATATCTTCTAGACTATGTCAAATTTGATATGGACAAACTCACACAGATTAAAGGAAATGCAAAAGAGAAAATCCACGATGCCATGGCAGAAATGATTAAACAAAATCAAAGCCGAATCGAAACTGAAACAATTGAAGATATAGATTACCGGGAGATATTGGATGTTTTAACTGCAAATGGATTTGCTTATGAAAATTCCCACAAGATTTATCAAAGTATCATAAAAGAATTGAAGGCATTTTTCACAGAAATTATTGTGGAAGGTCAAAAAAACAGACAAATCCGGCAAGACCTCCCAGCTGAAGACATTGCAGAGTCCTTAATCAACATATACCTTGGAATTCAATATCAATGGGAAATATATTGGATTGATGATATGATTTCAGCCTTTGAAGACAATTTCGAATTGGAATGGGAAAAGATAAGATTCAGAGAATAATATAATTAACTAAAAAAACATGATGTGGTTAAATGAACACTAAAGACATGATTGTTGAAAAAACACTAAAATTAATATTGGAGAAAAGCACAATTGACATTTCAATCAGTGAAATTCGAAATGCTACAGGACTGCCAACCGGCAGCATATATTATCATTTTTCAGATAAAAACGACATATTTGAAGCAATTATGCAAAAATATATAGTGGATTACATTAAAAACGATTTTGATAAAATTCCCCTTGAAGGCCCATCAAAGAACAGGATCCATGATGCATTGCTTTATATTTTACATCACTTCATAAACGGTGTTGAAATTGAAAGCATCGATGAAAAGATCAATTATGGAGACGTGATACTTCTTTTAACCGGAACAGGATATATCGAAGATGAGGTTAGCAGAATAGTTTTGCAAACAGGAAGAGACATTAAAATATTTTTAACCGCTCTTGTCGAAGATGGCAAAAGGCAAAATGAAATCAGACAGGACTTATCAACTGAAAATATTGTCGAATCATTGGTTATAATGTATATGGGAATTCAATATTCCTGGTTAATTTTTGCAAATGATGATACTGATCTCATTTTTGAGAAAAACTTTGATATAACATGGGCTGCCATCAAATACCCCTAAACGGACATTTACATGCCTATTGATGTCAACAAATTAAAATACTCTTGTTTGTGAATCAATATAGCTAGGTTCATTGACTTCCTTTACAACATCACTCTCTTTAACATCACCAATCAGCAATGGCGAATTGGGATTATGCAACTTCGGGTTCCTTTTGACCAGCTTCATGTTACTGTTGGCATAATACACTTCAAATTATTTACTACTTTTAGTGAAATTTGTTCCATACATACAAACATGAATAAAATCAAAAACTCAATAATTTCTGCCAACACTCAAAGCATTAAAAAAAAGTGAGAGATAAACTCTCATTGTTTTTTAATAGTTTTTTTCTTTTATCCGCAGCGTTAGAATTAAAATAAGTCCTAACACGATGGCCAATGCCATCATTACAGAAGCCATTGCATTCTGAATAATCATATCTGCAGTATTCACAACAATACTGTCTTGTCCATCAATAGTATCTAATTTTTGGAAATAATCATAGACCTCCTGATGGAATTGCTCGTCTCCTGAATAATCAGGTGCGTAGGTATCGATTGCTGTACTAATACCTCCAATAACTCCAAGAATTAGAACTATTCCAATTATTGCTGTACCCATTGATGAGCCTAATGTCTCACCAGTTGTAAGAATACCTGATGCATTATTTTGGCTTTCAGCAGGAATATCGAATAATGCAACATCTGAACCTAAAGCCAACATAAAACCAATTCCTGATCCAAGTAAAAACAGTCCAGGAATTAAATCAAACATTGATATATTTAATTTAAATTGATAACTTAAAATCAGACATCCAACAATAGATATTATACATCCTATTGCCAGAAGTTTCTTATGATTCAGTTTTCCAATTAATTTTGGAGTGGACACTGAAAAAATAAGCAAAGCCAAAGTAAACGGAAGTGAAGCCACACCAGTATCGAATGGATTTAACTGCATTACACTTTGGAAAAACAGAACAGTTACAAAAAATGTTCCGGCTATTACGATATTATATAATAACTTAATAGATGTACCCACACGCAAATTTCTGTCACTGAATAAATCAACATCAAGCAATGGCACCTTGCCTGACCTTTTTCTTTTGAGTTCATACCATATAAAGATTGCAAGGACTATTAATCCCAAAATTATCTCACCTATACTGGTAGTAACATCCTTAGTCAAAGTCAAAATACCAAGTACAAGTAAAACAAGCCCTATACTAGAAATTATAGCACCTATAATGTCCAAATCGTTTTTAGATTCGGTAGGTTTGAAATCAGGTATTTTATTTTGCATTACTAAAATAAATAAAATAAATATCAATTCGAATGCAAAAGTATATCTCCAACTGAAATAAGTTGTAATGAGCCCACCAAGGAGTGGAGCTAAAGCATCTGCAAGCCCTGACATTATCCCCAGAGTTGCAAAAGCAAATGTACGCATTTTGTCGGAATATGTTCCGCTTATTATTCAAACTATGGCAGGCATCATTAATGCCGCAGCAACACCTTTAATCGCTGTCCATCCGACAAAAAACATTATAACACTTGAACTTATTTCTGCAACAAATATGCCGATACCAAAAAGTGCAACGCCAATAACAAACAGCTTCTTTTTACCGACTATATCCTGAAGTTTGGTAGCAAGCAGTATCAGCGCAGCAGAAATGAGAGTGCCAAA
>NZ_JAZRHE010000101.1:0-26780 GCF_045644645.1 Methanobrevibacter sp. | reverse complement strand
CTGAACAGTCTGAAAAAAATAAAATTGATTTATGAACACCTTCTCAAATATAATTTTTCATCAGCAAAATATTTTTTTTCAACAAAACTCTCAAAAACTAAAAGTATATTAATACCATTAAACTAAAATTATAATATTATCATATCACTGATGATAATTTATTATTTTCACATTCTATGTTACTAGTATTTATGGGCTTTTTTAATACTAGGTAGCTGATAACATAGATTAATTACATACCCAGTGCAGAACTGATTAAGAGGTTATTTAAATGCAAAGATCAAGAGGATTGAAAAGTAGATCAAGAAAGAAAATGACTAAAGTACAAAGGCCAGGAAGAACAAACCCAATTACTAACAGACTCCAAAAGTTCGAAGAAGGAGACTTAGTTCACATTACCATTAACCCAAGTATCCAAAAAGGACAGCCAGCTCCTAGATTCCATGGTAAAACTGGTAAAATCACTGGTCAAAAAGGAAAAGCTTACATCGTGTCTTTAAAAGATGGAAACAAAGCAAAACAATTAATCGTTAGACCAGACCACTTAAAATTACAAAACTGATTTTTATGATCGGAAAAAAAATAATCGAAACAGAAGCAATTTCAAGTGCAAGAGTAAAAGAAATACTCGAAGATTTTTCCCAAGACAATGAATTAAACTATGAACAGAATCTTACTTTAAACCACCTTGCAAGATTTAAAAAATTCTCTGCCGAGGATACTGAAGAGATCATGGAAAAACTTCAAGAGGAACACCCTAACTTAAGAACTAGGGCAATCGTGCACATTGTAGATTTAGTTCCTCAAGATTTAGCAGATTTAAGATTAATTTTTGCTAAAGAACCTTATCAACCAGATAAAGAAGAAATGGAACAAATTTTAGAAATTTTAGAACAATACGATATTATCGAATAGTTCTAAAAACTATTCTCTTTTTTTTATTATTTCAAATATTTATTAAAAATATTGGCTTTTTTTAGATATATTTATTACATTTAAAAATGAAATTTAATAATAAGTTTATCTTTAGTCATTTTAGACACAAGAAAAAAAACAATAGTGAAGTGATAACATGGATAATAAAAACAAAAAAGAAAAAGCACCAGCAGTGAAAAAAGAAGAATATGCTGTTGTTCTTGACTATTTAAGTCGTGGATATGTTAAATCTGACATGTCTAAATTTGGTGGAAAAGCTATTGCTCAAGCTATTGGTACAGAACAATTCACTTTACTAGAATTAGCTCCTAAAAATGGAGTGGATTTAGAAATTCAAGATACTGTATACATTGGAAAAGGAAAAAGAGATAAAATATACAGAGTTCTTGGTAAATTAGATTATGAAAACTTAACAGCAACTAGTAGAATTGAATTAGAATATGCTATTCGTGATATAGTTGAAGAAAATGAAGATAAATATGTTGAATTCTTTAATACTGCTGAAGCATTAAGTACAAGACTTCATAAATTAGAGTTAATTCCTGGAATCGGTAAAAAATACATGTGGGAAATTATTGAAGCAAGGGAAGAAAAGCCATTTGAAAGCTTTGAGGATATTTCACAAAGACTCCCAACACTTACAGATCCTGCAGGAATGATTGTAAAAAGAGTGCAACAGGAATTAGATACTTCAACCCCAAAAAGAGGTAAGAATAAATACAACATTTTTACACAAGCCCCACGAGCTCAAAGGAAACCAAGATAAAAGTGATAAATTGACTAGTGACTCTTCCCAATCCTTATCTAAAATAACTAAAAGTATTTTAAATCAGCACGGGATAACCTTAAATAAAAATCTTGGTCAAAATAATTTAATTGATAAAAATAAAAGAGATCAAATTATTAACTTCGGAAACCTTAATAAAAACGATACTGTTTTAGAGATAGGAACTGGGATAGGTACACTGACCCTTGAACTTGCACGAAAAGCTAAAAAAGTAATAGCTATTGAACAAGATGAAAATATTTATAAAATATTAACCGAACGACTTAAAGATGAAAAAATCGATAATGTAGAACTTATTAATGATGATGCATTAAGTGTTGATTTTCCAAAATTCAATAAAATCATTTCAAATCTGCCTTATCAAATCTCATCACCCATCACTTTTAAATTTTTAGAATATGATTTTGATTTGGCCATCCTAATGTATCAAAAGGAATTTGCTGAACGTATGAACGGCGAAGTCGGAAGTAAAAATTATTCCAGACTCTCAGCAATGCTGTACTTCAAATGTAATGTGGAAACATTAACCGACGTTAGTTCTGAAAGCTTTATTCCAAAACCGAAAATTGACTCCACTGTTGTAAAACTAACACCAAAAGAAAACAAAATTAGCGATATTGATTTTGAAGCCTATTCTAATTTTACAAAGGCACTTTTCCAGCACAGAAACAAAAAAATTAAAAATGCTTTAATTGACTCAAGGCATATAATCGGCAGCATTGATAAAAAAACACTTAAACAAAGACTTAATAGTATTGAATCTGATGAAATCAACGAATACATATCCAAAAGGGTTGTTGCATTAACCCCTGAAGAGATATTAAGACTATCAAAAGAATTGAATCCTATTTTTAATGAGTAGATAATATGGCAGAATTTATTTTGAATACTGATGATAATGTTTATGTCCCTGCTGAAGATAGCTATTTGCTTGCAGATAACCTTTTAATAAAAGAAGGCCAAAGTGTTTTGGAAATTGGGACCGGATCTGGAATTGTAGCAATGTATGCTTCAAAGCTTACTGATAAAATTACAGTGACTGACATTAATTTCGATGCGTGCCAACTGGCTGAAAAAAATTTCAAGGCCAACGGCATTGAAAATATTGAAGTTTTATTTGGAAATCTATTTGAACCCGTGAAAAATAGAAAGTTTGATGTAATTTTATTTAATACTCCATATCTACCGACTGAAGATAGCGAAGTTTTAGAAGACACTATAAATTATGCTTTTGACGGTGGATTAAATGGTAGGAAAGTTATTGATGCTTTCTTAAATGAAGTGAGAAATCATTTAAATGATGGTGGAATTGTCCAACTGATTCAGTCTTCACTTTCCGGCAATGAAGAAACATTGGATATTCTGGACAAATTAGGATTTATTGCAGAAATAGCTGAAAGTGAACATTACTTTTTTGAAGACATAACATTAATTAATGCGTATAAAATATAACCCGGTGATAATATGGAAGAATGGCAAAAATTAGTAATTATAGGCGTAATTCTTATAATATTGGCAGCACTATTTGCCATATTAAAAGGAATGAATATTTGGATTGTAGTGATAATCATACTTGCAGTGCTTGACATTGCAGTAGGATTATACAGAAAAAAAATTATGTAGGGAGAATTATAATTCCCCATCAAAAACAAGCACAGCAGGACCTTCCATGAAGGCTCCTAGCATATCTTCTTTTTCATAAACATTGAATTTTAAGTCACCGCCAGGCAAGTGAAGTAAAACATCACTGTCAAACAGGCCTAGCTTGAAACCGGAAATGGCAGTTGAAGTGGCTCCGGTCCCGCATGCAAGTGTTACTCCAGCACCCCTTTCCCAAGTAATCATTTTACCTTCATTTTTAGAAATGACTTCTACAAAGTGTACATTGATTTTTTCAGGAAATGCCTCATGCGCTTCAATAGCCGGACCATATTTGTTAATATCCACCTCATCAACATTATCAACAAAGATAATTGCATGAGGGTTTCCAACACTGATGGCTGTTAAGTTAAAGGTAGTATCTAAAACCTCCAACTCACCATCCAAGAACTCTTCGCTATCAGCATCCATTGGAATTTCCGGAGTTTTGAATGTTGACAATCCCATGTCTACCTTAAACAACACCGGTTCGTCATTCTCCAAGGTAATTTCAATGGTTTTAATACCTGCTCTGGTTTCAACTGTCATTTTTTCTTGTTTCAAAATGCCTTTTCTGTATACAAAGTCTCCAAAGCATCTTATACCATTTCCACACATTTCAGCTTCGCTTCCATCAGGATTGAACATTCTGTATCCAATATCAGCAACTTCGGATGGTTCAACGAATAACACTCCATCTCCACCGACACCAAAATTTCTGTGGCATAATATTCTACATGCTTCTGGTTTGTCCTCTTCCGGAATAACTTCCCCTTTACTTTCATCAATTATTGGAAAGTCATTGCCTATCCCATGCATTTTTGAAAATTTTAATCCTTTTAAATCAAGCATAATAATCAACTATTTTAAATGATCTGGAATTGTTTGTTTTGCATATAAGTCTTCAAATGTTTCTCTTTCACGTACTAAAGAGCATTTACCATCAGTAACTAATATTTCAGATGTTAATGGTCTTGAATTATAATTAGAAGACATTGTAAATCCATATGCTCCTGCATTCAGGATGCCTAAAACATCCCCCTCTTCAACATCAGGCATTGGCCTGTCACGTGCGAATAGGTCTCCGGATTCACATACATTACCTGCAATGTCCACTTCCTGAGTGTTAGGAGCATCCATTCTGCTTGCATCGACAATATGGTGGTATGAATCATACATTGCTGGTCTTAAGAGTGTGTGGAATCCGGCATCAACGCCTATGAATTTTCTGTAACTTTGTTTGATGCTGTTTACAGTCACCAATAAAACACTAGCATCCCCAACTATGTATCTGCCCGGTTCCAAATACATTGTAGGATTGCCCATATCAAATTCATCCAATTTTTCTTTAAATAATCCGACATTAACTTCAGCAAATTTGTCTAAATCCACAATATTTTCTTCAGGAGTGTATGGAATTCCCACCCCTCCACCGAAATCAACAAATTCAAAGTCGATTCCAGATTCCTGGTGAACTTTTCCTGCAATATCCATTGTAGATTCAATAGCTAATTTGAAAGGTTCCGGATCCAGGATACCTGAACCGATGTGAGAATGCATACCAACAGGATTGAATCCTAATTCTTTAGCTAATGTATAAACTTCTACAGCTTCATTATCCATTATACCAAATTTACTCATTACCCCACCGGTAATACAGTGGTCGTGGTGTCCTGCACCAACCATTGGGTTTACCCTAAATGAAATTTTGAGTCCTTCCGGATCAACGACTTTTGATAATCTTTCTAAGGCGGATACTGAGTCAATGTTTAATACGGCACCTTCATCATGAACATATTTTAATTCATCATTGGTAATGTTATTTCCTGTGAACAATATCCTATCGCCTGAAAAGCCAACCATTTTTGATATGTGGACTTCACCAGGTGAAACCGCATCAATACAGCACCCTTCACTTTCTAAAATTTTCATAACAGCAATATTTGTGTTAGCTTTACATGCGTAAAATACTTTAAAATCAGAGTAATATTTTGAAAAAGCAGAGTAAAATCTATTATAGTTATCTCTTATCCTATTTTCATCAATTACATAGGTTGGAGTTCCGAATTCTTCTGCAATATCAATTGCATCTGCTCCACCGATGTCTAAGTGGTTTTTATCATTTACTTTAATATTCAAATCCATAATTAAAACTCCTAAAAAAGTTACATTATATATTTACGTATATAATTTAATCTATTTATAATTACTGAAGGAAGAGATTTTTCCGTTGAAATTAATTACCATTAAATCTAAAGTATTATTAGGTGATAAAATGGACCTGCCATATGGTCTCACAGTAAGAGGCATTATAAAAAATGACAATGATGAAATTCTAATTGTTAAAAGACATCCCAAATCAAGAACCGACCCGGAAATGTGGGAATTGCCTGGAGGGAAAGTGGAAAGTGGTGAATTTTTCGCTGATGCCCTTGTACGTGAAATTAAAGAGGAAACAAATTTGGATGTGAAAGTGGGAAGCTTTTGTGAAGCCATTCAAAATGATTATGCCCACAAAAGAACCGTGCAGATCATGATGTATCTAGAAGACATCGAAGGCGAAGTGAAAATCAGTGATGAACACACCGACTGGATGTGGGCCAGTTTAGATAAGATAAAGACATTAAAGATATCCACTTCACTTGAAAAAGTGTTAAAAAAAAGAAATTGGGAAATCTGAATTAATGGTGTATCCTCCTTTGTGAGATTAATGCTCATTTCTATGGATAGGGAAGAGTATCCCTTTGACCAACAATAAAAAATTCAACAATATAAGGATGACTTCTGCACCATAAACCGGATTGCCTGTGTTTGATTTTAGAGAAATAACATGTTCAGTTTTATCGGATGTTAGGGATTCTTTGCCTGATTCTATAGAAATACCTTCCCGATTAGATTTATCGGGTGTTATGGAATCATTTGGATTGATTGGCTCATATACTATTTTTATCTCTGCGTACTGTGTAACCCCATAATGCTCATCGTCTCCAAAAAATGTCATTTTTATATCATACAGTCCTTCTGCATTTGCATTTAATGTGACTGTGGCCAAACCATTTTCATCCGTCTTTACGGTTTGGCTCTTACCGTTGAATAAGACTGCCACTTCTTTATTAGCTAAAGGATTGCCATTTTCATCTTTAAGGGAAAATTGGTATTCAAAGCCATCGCCTGCATCTTTTAAATCAACAATTCTATTTGGGGCGATGATTTTGGAATCATGTTTCAAAACATCGAATGTGATTGTTTGGATAGGATTGTTATAGTAATCTCCCCCATCATAGCAGACATCAGTGGTGTACAATCCGGGATTCAAATCCTTGATGTTGATTGCAGCATATCCATTTTTGACTTTAGCAACATAGGTTTTATTGTTAATCACCATAGATGTAATGCCTTCATTTAATGAATTTCCCTTCCAGGTTACCATTGCTTCAATATATTCATCATTGATGCATACTACCCTTAAATTAGCTATTTTATATGGGCCGATTTTTTTTGGAGTGACATCGACAAGGGCGACTGTGCCAACAGTTGCATTTAGGGAAATCTGGTTAGTTCCATCATCTGCACCATTATCCTTAAAGGCAGCATTTTTAACAGTCAGATTTCCATTGGTAAATATTGCCCCGCCTTCTGCCGCATAATTATCTATGAACTCTACATTATTAACGCAACCAGTACCATTGAAAAAGATTGCTCCGCCATATGTCGCACTATTATCTACGAAGGAGGTGTTTTCAATTTTACCAGTTTTAACATAAATTCCACCACCATAAATAGCATTATTGCCGACAAAGTCACCATTAAAGACAACATTTTCAAATGTTTCGAAGAAATTAACTCCTGCACCATGTTTGGCTGAATTATTAATGAAATTACTGTTAAATGTTATATTGTATGGTGTTTTACGATAATTAACTCCCCCACCATATTTATCTGCGGTATTATTAATGAAATCACAGGAAAATATGCTATTGCTTGAGGTATCCTTGAATGTTATTGCTCCACCATTTCCATTTATTTCATCAACCTTTCCCAAAGCAGCGTTACCCATAAAATAACCGCTAAAGTCATTATTGTTTGTTTTATCATAGAAAAATAATGCCCCACCACAGGATTCGGCTACATTAAATCTAAAATCACTGTTGAATCTATTGTTGTTTGCTTTATTGAAAAAAAACATTCCTGCCCCGTAATATCCATAATTGTATCTGAAAATACTTTCAAAGACATTTCCCTCATTAAGATTGCGGAAAAATATTCCTCCCCCACTAGCCTTGCTTGCATTATTTCCATAAAATTCGGATATGAAAGTGTTGTTGATTGCATCACCCATCAAATAAATGGCTCCGCCCGCTCTTTCAGCAGAGTTGTTCTCAAAATAGCTGTTTATCGTGTTATTGCCGAAATATGTGCCCGCAAAATAAATAGCTCCGCCATTAAATGCGCTATTGTTGATGAATGTTGAAGTGAATTCGTTGTTTAAAGAATTATTTTCAATAAAAACAGCTCCTCCACTCCCAGATGCATGATTATTTATGAATTGACAGTCAATTAAGTTTAAACCGTATTTTGAGTATATTACACCACCATCAGCGGATGAATATCCATTAATAAACTTGATGTTTTTTAATGTAACATTTTTTCCGGTGATATTGAATATTCTTGCCTGATGGTTGGCATTTATGGTGTGCTCTTTACCATCAACGACGAAATTATCATCATCGATATTAATTCCATCAGCATAATTCGAATCTGTTGTCGAATCAAATGTGTAATCATCATCTAATTCCAGGAAATTATCTGTGGACTCAGCAATATTCTCATCCAATGCCATGAAATTAGTGCCATTAATGTCATGAGCCGCATCTGTCTCGGCGGCACTGACGCAACTGATTGAAAGAAGCAAAAATATTGTAAAAATTAAAGTACATTTGATAACAGGAATAATTCTCATGATTATAAATTTAGTTTATAGAATATTTAATATTAATGTATTTTCATAAAAAAAATGAACAATCAAAAAGTGACTCTCTTGACAAGATATAATATTCATGGAAAAATATTACAACCTAGGGCACTTGTATATTAAAAAATTGGGAGATTTAATCGACTCTCATTCGGGTAGTGGCGATTAACCTATCCCTTTTACAGTTGGGACATGTTGAATTATGATCCAAATAATATATCTCCTCACCACAATTAGGACATATCTCAAAATCACGGCGGATAAATATTGTTAGATCATTTGTATGTTCCTTAAGAATATCCTTGAGTTCCGAATCGGTTAAATTCGCATTGTTTTCTGTTATGACAAATTTGTTAATTTGCTTTTTGCATTTCGAACAGAAATATCCATGATAAGTGCCGGCAAATTTATGATTTTCACCGCCGGAAAAGTCATAGATACCCTCGCCTATGTGAAACTCCCCGTCCGTGTCAAGTGCAAATGAATAATCCGCTCTTGAAGCCAACGCATTGCCGCAGGTCAAGCATCTTTGAAATGCGTCATCAAACTGAACTATTTTTGGATTGTCACTATACCGTTCAATCAAATGAATTGCATGCGCATCAGTGATTGCAAGGGATTTTTTAAATATGATGAACTTGTCAACGAATTTTTTACAATCATAACAGTAATAGTTAGTAAAGAATCCTTTAACAGGCGCATCATGACTTTCGGCAGATGTGGACTTCACCAACGGTTTGACAATGACCTGGCCGGTTTCATCTATCCAGAATATTTTGTCTATTGAAGTGTAAGAATATCCGCAATTTTCACAAACGTATTCCACCTGCCTTGCCATGAAAACCCCCCTGGAGAAACTTATAGGATTTCATTCAAAGCCTTAACGAACTCATCGATGTCCGCCTTAGTAATTATTAACGGCGGGACAAATCTTAGAACCTTATCAGCAGTGCAGTTAATTAAAAATCCTGCTTTCCTGAGTTTGTCAACATATTCCGCACCGGGGCCGGTTAGCTCCAATCCAACCATCAATCCCTTACCTCTTACATCAGCGATAACATCCTTATCCAACTTTTTAAGTTCTGAGATGAAATACTCTCCAACCTCATTAACATTATCCAGGATATCTTCCTCATCAAAAGTGTCCAAAACGGCATTGGCTGCAGCACATACGAGAGGCCCTCCTCCGAAAGTGGTTCCATGGTCTCCCGGTGAAAATGCTCCGGCCACTTTTTCCGTTGCAAGGATTCCGCCCATAGGGACTCCTCCACCAATACCCTTGGCCATTGTCATTATGTCCGGCTTTACATCAAAGAGCTCATGAGCAAATAAGCTTCCGCATCTTCCAAATCCTGTTTGTACCTCATCCACGATAAACACGATATTTTTTTCATGGCAGATTTCTTCAATCTGCTTTAAGTAATCTGCATCGGGAACATTCACCCCACCTTCACCCTGAATAGGCTCGACAATAATGGCTGCAGTATTATCTGTTATTGCATCCTTTATAGCTTCAATGTCATTGTATGGAACGTTGATGAACCCTTTTGGCATTACGGCTTTAAACGGTTCATGATATTCTTCATGGCCTGTTGCAGCCAGTGTCATTATTGTTCTTCCATGGAATGAATCGACAGTGGATATCACTTCGCTTTTTCCTGTGTATTTGACGGCCAGTTTGATGGCTCCCTCGTTTGCTTCAGCACCGCTGTTTGCATAAAAAATTCTATCGAAACTGGTTTTGTCAATTAACTTTTTGGCATAAACCAATGCTGGTTCGTTATAGTAAATACTTGAAACATGAATGAGCTTTTCTGCTTGGTCCTGAATTGCTTTTACAAGCTTAGGGTGATTGTGGCCCAATGCATTTACAGCAATTCCTGCAAACATATCCAGATACTCATTTCCATCAATATCAGTTACTTTAACACCTTCACCATGGTCTAAAATAACAGGTTGTCTTGTGAATGTGTTAATGAAATAATCATCTTCAATTTTAATTAATTCTTGAGTATTCATAAAATTCCTCCTTTAATCAAAGATATTTTTGGATTTTATTAATAATAAATACTTGCACCACGGAATTAAAATATAGTTAAATTACAAAAGACAATCATAATTAACTTTACTTGAGTATTTTTGTACAATAATGTTAAATATTCATAAAATTAATATACTAATATCTTCTTTAAATAGAGAGGTGAAAAAATGAAAGTCGCGATAATTGAAACTGATAAGGGAAATATTGAACTCGAACTATTCCCAAATGAAGCACCTGGAACTGTGGCTAACTTTGAAAAATTGGCTAATGAAGGTTTCTACGATGGACTGACCTTCCACAGGGTAATTCCTAACTTTGTAATACAAGGGGGATGCCCTATCGGAAATGGTACCGGCGGACCGGGTTACACCATCAAATGTGAAACTGAAGGAAACCCACATAAACACGGTACTGGTGCATTGTCCATGGCACATGCAGGTAAGGATACCGGTGGAAGCCAATTCTTTATCACACACTGCCCACAACCACATTTAGACGGTGTTCACACCGTATTCGGTCAAGTCATTAAAGGTCAGGATGTTGTTGATGCCATTCAACAGGGCGACAAAATGAATAAGGTGACCGTTGAAGAAAGATAGTTTTTATCTTTCAATTTCTTTTTTTAATTTTAAATTGCTTTAATTATGTAAAATTGTAGTTAAAAACAAGTAAAAATTTAAATAAGCCCCATTATATACTAATTATTAGATTAAAAAGTGTGATGGAGGTTTATTAATGAAACAATTTTTAGCTCAAAAACTAGAAACACAGATTCCAGAAAGGGAAAATTACGGTGGATTGTCTCATATGTCAACACCAGATGAAAAACTCATAGGATTTCTAAAAAAGAATTTTAAATTCCCATCCAATAACCTAACAGAGATTAGTGATTTCATAATCAGGGATTATGAATTAGAAAAAATAATCTATGATTTACCAAAAATCATCACTAACGAACTAGACTATAACCAAATATCATTAGATTTCATGAAAGAAACCGATCCAAATGAAAAGATTCTTGAAATAATAATTTATTCACAATTGAAAGATGAAATAATGCTTAAAAAGGAAGATTTGATTAGTGATGGAATTATTGACAACTATCCCAAACCTATGAATGAGTATATTATCTTGGTGGAATCTTATGACAGATGAAAAAAATTTGATTGGTTTGAATATTATAAACTCGCAAATTCATATTGCAACGAAAAAAATGATGCGAAACTAAGAACTGGAATTGGAAGATTTTATTATTCCTCATTTTTAGAGTCAAGAGATTATATTTTAAAAAACAACATATTTCTTGATAAAATAAGTAAAAATATAATGCAATCTACTTCCGGTAGAGTCCATAAAGAAACTAGACTTACCTTCAGCAATCATCCTTTGTTAAATCTATCAAACAATGGTGCAAAAATAGCCCAAAGATTAAATATCTTAAGAAAATATAGGAATATGGTTGATTATGATTCAAAAAATCCAAAAAATTTAAAATATGCATATACTAGATGCCAATTAAAATCAAAAAGAATATTCGAATTATTACAAGAATTAAATTAATTTTTAGCGCCTGACTTAATGCCCACAAATGAAGCAAATACTGATGCTATACATAACACCACACAAATGATACAAGTTATCTGACAGCTACTTATCAATAAAGGATAATACTGCTCGACAATAGGAACATCCCCCATTACAAATGCAAACACCAATGTCAATATCCCCAAACTCATTGCCTGACCGACCGTGCGCATTGTTGCAACAGATGCTGATGCTACCGAAGTGTCCTTTGGAGGAACAGAACTCATTATGACATTTGTATTTGGAGGTGAGAATAATCCAAAGCCGACACCATAAATTATCATGGCAATCACTAAAAATTCGATGGATGTTGCCTCGTTTAAAAACGAGAACAAGACCAGTGAAACTGTTCCGAGCCCCATTCCGATAGCGGCCAATATCTGCGGAACATATCTGTCGGATAGCCGGCCCGCGATCGGAGCTAGAACTACCTGACATAATGGCGCTACAAGCAAAATTATGCCTGCAGTTTGTGAGTCAAAGCCCTTAATGTACTGGAGGTGATAATTTAGAATTGTTGTAACTGCAAAAGTGGCCAGATATGCACATAATGAAGCAAAGTTAGATGATAAAAATTTACGATTCTTGAAAAACCTAATATCAAATACCGGATGGGCCTGCCTCAATTCTATTAAACCGAATATTATTAATATTATTATACCCAAAACAGTCAGTATTATGCCTGATAACTCATTAAGTATGGTAAATCCATATATGAACAATATCATTCCAATCCCATAAGCAACAGAACCCTTTACATCAAGAGGAACATTTCCGAAAGTGATCCATTCTTCATCAACTTTAGTTAAAAGTAACATCAGTATAACGAGTAAAAATGGAACTCCAAATAATATTACGGATCTCCATCCCAATTGATAATTTAAAACCCCACCAAGAACTGGCGCTAGGGATAATGCAATATAAACTCCAGTAATGGTAATTCCTAATGCTTTTCCTCGCTCTTCCGGCTCAAATACCGTTACCACCATTGCCATGGATGTGACATTGAAAAATGATAGGGAAATTCCCAATATTAAACGGCAGACTAAAAATTGTTCGGAAGAGGTTACCAGCACATTTGCAATGGAAATTAGAATAAATAATATGACACTAATGATTGTGACCTTTTTAAGACCATATTTTCCGGAAATTTGGCCTGCCGGAACCGACAATACTGCAACAACCAATAAAAAGATAATTATAGCCCAGTTTTGAACAATATTGCTCATGTGAAATTCTGCAGCAATTGTTGGAATGATAACCATGACTGAATTAACTGCAAAAACGGCGAAAAACGACAATACTGTACAAATTAAAAGGATTAAATTTTTCTTTTCCATCAAAATAATTTATAAAAATTATAATTAATAATCATTTGGTATTATAATTTGTTATTTCAATTTCCCCATTAAACCAGACTTGCGCGCATAATGAAACATATACAACTGTACATAACCGGCATATTCACCAAATTCTTCCATTCCAAAGTCGCGTACCTTATCCACGCTAATGTCCTTTCCATCGAAGTATAAATAAGACACTATCCTCTTTATCCATACATCAGATGGAAAAGCCTCCTTGAAGTTGAATCCGTAAAGCAATATGCAATCCGCCACTTTTGGCCCGACACCCGGAACTTCCAATATTGTTTCAAATGCCTCATCATAGCCCATTGAAAATATTTCCGAAAGGTCCATCCCATCCATAAACAGCTCACTTGCCCTTCTCATGTATGGTGCTCTATATCCCACGCCACAAGTTTTTAGATTATTGTTGCAGTCGCAAATATCTTGAATGTTTGATGAATTAAATTCATCCTCTTCATCCAAGTATATTTTTGCTAGGTCGCAGCTTTGAGGAAATGTATAGTAATTGTCATGCCGAATTCCCCAATTTTTTTTGATCTGGGAAATTGATTTGGTCCACCTCTTAATGGAATTATTTGCAGAACAGATTGATGAAATCACACACTCGAACGGATCAGGTGCCAAAAATAATCTCATGCCATCACAAAACTTAGACATATCCTTAAGTTCTTCATGATTGTCCAAATACTTATAAAACTTATCCAAATTAAAATCCAAATCAAAAATATAATTCAGCATAGAAATGGCATTCTTGTCATCCAAATTAAAGTCCAGATAATTTCCAGATTGTTTGACTTTAAAAATAAAAGGTTCATTGTCTATCAAAACAACATTTGAAAAAGTGCCTTCGTTTTCTATCCATGGAGGTTGTGAAGTCTGGCCGGAATTAATTGTTAAATCTAAGTTAATCGGAGATTTTATTATCATAATCGAACAGCCACATCATTTTCTTTTAAGTATTCTTTAACTGTGCCAATAGAAAACTGGTTAAAATGGAATATGCTTGCTGCAAGGGCTGCTGAAACATCAGTTTTTTCAAATACTTCCAGAATATGTTTCGGTTCACCCACTCCCCCACTGGCAATGACCGGAATATCAACAGCATCATTGATGGTTTTGTTTAACTCAATATCATACCCGTTTTGAGTTCCATCCCCATCCATACTGGTCAAAAGAATCTCGCCGGCACCCAAATCCTGACACTTGACAGCCCATTGGATTGCATCGATGCCTGTAAACTCACGCCCACCATAAATGCTTGTATCAAACCAGCAGTATCCTTTATCTGTTTCTATGACCACCTTATCTTTTGCATCATCCTGATGGTCAACATATCTTCTTTTTGCATCGATTCCGATTACAACGGCTTGCGAACCCACGACTTTTGAAGCTTCAGTTAATAATTGGGGATTTTTAATTGCTGCTGTGTTTGTAGAACACTTGTCAGCACCTGCCTTAAGCATCTTAATATAATCGTCAACTTTTCTTATTCCCCCACCGACACAAATGGGCATGAAAACATTTTCCGTCAATCTGTCAATCACATCCGCCATGGTGGCTCTTCTTTCATGGGAAGCGGTGATGTCCAGCACCACAACCTCATCTGCCCCTTCTTCATAGTATCGTGTTGCCAAGTCAACAGGGTTTCCGGCATATTTGATTTCCTTAAATTCAACACCCTTAACAACCCTACCTTCCGGAACCTGCAAATCACAATCAAGACAAGGAATAATTCTTTTAGTTAACATAGTATCAAAACAAATAAAAAAAGTAGTAGTATTGTTTTTAAAAAAAACAATAATATTAAGCAGAATATCTTAAAACAAAACAAAATATTGCTAAAATGACTGTAGCAACTAAAACATGCTCAGGAGAAAGTTTTGGGCCAACACTTTCTTCATCAAAATATCTTACTAATCCTGCACCTGTTTGAGGCATGGAAATTTTATTATCTTTTTTTGCCATAGTAATCTCCCTTTAAATTAATTTATAAAAATAACTAACTATAATTATTTTATTCATCATATATAAAGTTTAAATTTTCTCCTTTTTTATAACTTGAATATCACTGATTCTTGTGTCGGGGTACTGACCATCCTCATCTTTTTCAACAGCTTTTACCATATCCCATACAGTAAGCAATGCAACACTAACGCCAGTAATAGCTTCCATCTCAACACCTGTTTTTCCTAAAGTATTTACTGTACATGTAGCAATGATTTCCGTATCCCTAACTTCGAAATCCAGTTCTATTCCTGTTAAAGCCAACGGATGACAAAGCGGAATTATTGAAGAGGTGTTTTTAACGGCCTGAATTCCTGCGATTTGAGCAGTTGTTAAGACATTCCCCTTCTTGATTTCTTCATTTTGAATTAGTTTAATAGTGTTTTTATCCAAACATATTTTTCCACTTGCAACGGCTCTCCTTTTTTGATCCGGTTTTCCGCCGACTTCAACCATATGTACTCCACTATCAGTCAAATGTGTAAACTCATCTGCCATAATATCTACTTCTCACTTACTTCTATTACATCCAATTGCTCACAAACAGCTTTTATGCCTAAAATATCACTTATATTAGGCTGACTTCTCCCATCATCACCAGAAATTAATTCTTTAATATACAAACCGCCTTCGGTTTTGATACGCATATTGAATGATGTATCATCAATCACATCATATGATAAATCCAAGACATGCTTAATGCGAACTTTATCAGCACGCCTTCTTAAAACCCTTAAGGGAGTTTGCTGATGGATTTCATCCAATTTGGTGATTTCATCCAATTTATCTTTGTCAAATGCCCCATCACATTTAACCAAAGCATTATAAACTTTATAAGTATCCGGAGAGGATTGCTTAATCTCCGCTTTTCTTTTTCTCTCACAGACATGCAGATTATGATAAGAGGTTTTGCCTTCATTTATTCTATTGATTTCCTCTTCCAAAGCCGGCAAGTCTAATTTTCTAATTTTTGGTTCTTTAATCTCTAAAACAAATGGTCTTCCTGAACCCAACATCAACACATCAATATCTTCACGACCGGCGCCATGAAATTTAGCTTCCCTGCCCTTGGTTAACTTTAAGAAATGCTCAGAAATTAACTCTTCAACAGATTCGGGGTATTGTTTTCCGGTGTGATTGCACTCCTCACAACCCCTTCCCTTACATTTGCTGCATGGCCATTTGGTCTGAGGGATTCCGCGTTTCAGTTTATTGTACCTTCCTTCAATGTATAACGGATTAATTTGGATTCTGACTTTTGGTTCGCCAATTAAATCAATGTTAAAGACAATATCCTGGCTTTCAAATTCGGCTTCCTTATCATAGATTTCCCAAAGTTCAAGACCAATTAACCTGTTAACTTCCTTTTTTATGGTCTCAACAGTTAAACCGAATTTTTCTGATAGTTCCTCGTCTTTTTGTTGAATCGCCTTGCTGATTTTCGAACCTACCAAAAATGTGTCGAATTCCACTTCAAGCTCATTGATCTTATCATCGATTTTTTCATATAGTTCATCATCAAGCTTATCGAATAAATTATCGCAAACAACACATTCACTACCGGTCAAATCAATGCCCAATTCCTGAGCTACTTTGTCAGCTCGTTCAATGTTGTTTGTGCCTTCGATTGTTTTGGATAGTTTGCGGCCGAGACAATTTCTGCAGATTTTGCCATCGCATTCATCTAAAATTTGTTTAGCTAATTCATACATGTTATCTATTCATAAATTGTCCCATCATACGATTCATAGCTCCGCCGCCTAAACGGCTTCCGCGTTTTCCAATCCCCTTCATGGTCTTTTTGGTGTTGTTATAGTATTTTAAAAGCTCTTTTACTTCGCTTTCATCAACACCGGATCCTCTTGCAATTCTTTGAATACGTGATTGTTTGATGATTTTAGGATTTAACATCTCCTCTTCGGTCATGGAAGACATCATTATTTTATAAGAGTCTATCTTGTCTTCAGTCATTTTGGATGCTTCCTTTGAGATTTTATTTCCCATGCCGGGAATCATATTCAGGACTTGCTGCATTGGTCCCATCTTATTCATCATTTCAAACTGGTTTTTCATATCCATCAATGTGAATTTACCGGTCAACATGTTATTCATTGTCTTTTCTGCAATGTCCTCATCAATATTTTCCTCAGCCTTTTCAATAAGGGATTTTATATCTCCCATTCCAAGCAATCTTGAAATGAACCTTTCCGGGTCAAACAATTCAAAATCATCAATTCTCTCACCGGTACCTATGAATTTAATAGGGGCGCCTGTTTCGGCAACAGCTGACATTGCTCCTCCCCCTTTAGCAGAACCGTCTAATTTTGTAATGATAATTGAACCGATGTCTGTTGCTTGTGAAAATGCCCTTGCCTGTTCACCTGCCTGTTGACCGATAGTTCCATCAATGACAAGAATTGCTTCACTTGGATTAATGATGTTATCCAATTCATCCATTTCAGCAATTAAGTCTTCTTCCTGTTTGTGCCTACCGGCAGTATCGAAAATAATTACTTTTCTGTTTTTAAATTCCTGCAAACCTTTTTGGGCTAAGTCGAGTGCATCCTTATTGTCCGGATCACCATACAACGGAACATCCATTTCTTCTGTAAGTTGTCTTAACTGTTCATAAGCTGCAGGCCTCCATGTGTCTGTACAAACAACAGCGGGATTGAACCCTTTTTTCTGCAAATATCTGCACAGCTTGCCAATTGTAGTGGTTTTACCGCTACCCTGCAGACCCAGGAATAAAATTTTATATGGCCTTTCGTTAATATCCAAACCGGCTGCCTCACTGCCTAACAGATTAACCATTTCTTCATAAATGATTGTTATAACATGTTCCCTTGGAGTGATACCTTTTGGAGGTTCCTCTTCAAGAGCTCTTGTTTCAATTTTTTTTGATAACTCCAAAACTAATTTAATATTAACGTCAGATTGAATTAAAGCACGTTGTATGTCTTTTACAACTTCTTTTATTGTCTTTTTATCAATAACAGACATTCCTACTAATTTTTTCATTGTATTAGTAAGATTCTCTCCTAAACTTCCGAGCATTGCCATTGTAATCACTTCGATTAATAAGTATGTAAGAAAAATTATTTAATTATTATATTATATAATTATATTTAATAAAAGTTTAATAATTTTTGTGTGAGACCATGTTAGAAGAAGTAAAAAAATCATTAGAAGCATCCCCCATAGTAAAAAAAGGAGATTACAATTACTTCGTAAATCCCATCAGTGACGGTGTTCCTGCAATGGACCCGAAAATGCTACGTGAACTATCATTAGCAGTTCACAAGCATGCTGACTTAGATGTCGATAAAATTGTGGCTGTTGAAGCTATGGGAATACATCTGGCTACTGCCCTGTCCCTTGCAACCGATATTCCATTTGTAGTAATCCGTAAAAGGCAATATGGACTTGAAGGAGAACAGGAAGTTTATCAAAAAACCGGCTACGGATCATCCAACCTTTATGTTAATGACCTGCATGAGGGTGAAAAGATATTGCTAATAGATGATGTTGTAAGTACTGGCGGAACTTTTATAGCTTTGATCAAGACCCTGCAGGATTTAGGTTTGGAAATCAAATCTGCAGTTGCAGTCATTGAAAAAGGTGAAGGAAAAGAAATCGTTGAAAAGGAAACCGGCATTGAAATATTATCCATTGTAAAGCTGGATGTTATTGACGGAAAAGTGGTAATTGAAAAGACTATCGAAGATTAAAATGTCAATGTACAATATGGATTTGGATAAGGTAATCCGTAAAATCAATTCCAAAGATGTGGAAACGGTGGGGCTTCAATTTCCGGAAGGCCTGAAAATGCAGGCGGTAAAAATCGCCCGCAAGATTGAAAAGGAAACGGAAGCCACCGTGATAATTTCAGGCGATCCTTGTTTTGGAGCCTGTGATGTGAGCGATTATAAGATGAAAGGTTCTGTTGATTTGATCGTTCATTACGGGCACACTCCCCTTCCGTTAAAATATGAGATTCCCACAATCTTTATTGAAGCCTTCGCAAAGATAGATATTAAAAAAAGTCTAAATAAATGCTTAGAAGACTTGAAAGGATATTCAAGAATAGGCTTAGTAACTACAACGCAACACCTGCATCTTTTAAATGAAATAAAAGATTATTTAGAGGACAATGGAAAAGAAGTGATACTTGGCTCATCAAAATCCACCAGAAAGGGACAAGTGCTGGGATGTAATTTTTCATCAATTAAAGATTTAGATGTTGAAATATTCCTTTTTATCGGCAGCGGAAATTTTCATCCCTTAGGAATCAATCTATTTTCAAACACACCTGTTCTGGCCTTAGACCCGTATAATAATGAACTCCGAAGAATGGACGAATATGCCGATAGAATCTTAAGGATTAGATTTGCAAGAATAACTAAAGCGAAAAGCGCCGTGAAATGGGGGATACTGGTATCTTCCAAAGAAGGGCAATACAGAATGAAGCTTGCAAAAGAAATTAAAAGAACTCTTGAAGAAAAAGGAATGGAAGCATATATAATATTGGTTGATAATGTTAATCCCGATGTATTACTACCATATTTGGAATTAGAAGCATTTGTTGTGAGTGCATGCCCTAGAATAGCTATTGACGATTCACAAATGTATAAAAAACCATTATTAACTCCACAAGAATTAGAAATTGTTTTAAACAAAAGAGAATGGGAAAACTATCAATTAGACGAAATACTATTCCATGAAAGATACAAATAATTTAAATAGTAATATAAATAAAATTATTATATTAAATAAAAATTTTTATTAAATCTTTATTTTGGTGATTTTAATATGAATATAGAAGATAAAAAAATTGTAATGCCTGGAGATAAATTAGGAATTATAGAGCAATATCTTCCAGGAGAAGGTACTTATGATGATAATGGCGATATTAAATCATCAGTACTCGGTAATGTTAAAATTAATCAAAAAAATAAGGTCATATCTGTTGAATCAGATGCAAAACCAGCTCTTTTAAAAATTGGAGATATTGTCTACGGACAAATAACTGATATAAAACCTCAAAGGGCAAATGTAAAAATAGAATGTATAAAAGACAATGCAAGACCTTTAGCATTACCATATATGGGCGCTATCCACATATCACAAGCAAAAAAAGATTACTTAGAAAAATTATCCGATGCATTTAGAATAGGAGACATTGTTCAAGCAAAAGTGGTTAAAATTACTGGAGACAATGTTGATTTAGGTACTGTAGATGATGATTGTGGAGTCCTAAAAGCTATGTGTACACGTTGCAGAGATTACATGCACACAACCCAAAAAGAAAATGAACTTCAATGTAATACCTGTAACAAGAAAGAAAGAAGAAAAGTTTCTAAAAACTATGTTAACGATTAAATAAGGTTGATACAATGGATGAAAATTTTAAAATTATTGAAGAAAAAACATTAGAATTAACATTTCAAGTAGAAGATGAAAGTCACGGTGTTTTCAATGCACTTAGACACATTCTAATGCAAAATCCTGATGTTGAATATGCTGTTTATAATATTGATCACCCTCTTACCGGAAAACCGGAAATGACCATTAAAACAAAAAGAGGAAAAAGACCAAGAATTGCCTTAAAACAAGCAGCTGAAGAACTTCAAAAAGAAAGTTCTGATTTTAAAAAACTTATTGATGAAGCTTTATAGCTTCCTTATTATTTTTATAGTGATTTAATGGCGGAACATAAAACCCCTTCACTAACTACTGATATCTTTATTTTTGATGAAAATCTTAATTTTATTTTAATTAAAAGAAAAAACAATCCATATAAAGATTATTGGGCTTTACCTGGAGGATTTGTTGAATATGGTGAAACTGTTGAGACTGCAGCCATAAGAGAAGCAAAAGAAGAAACTAGTATTGATGTTGAATTAAAAGACTTGGTTAATGTATACTCCGAACCAAATAGGGATCCACGAGGACACACTATTACAATAGCTTATACTGCCAAAGGCGATATCAATAAGGGGAAGGCTGACAGTGATGCAAAAGAAATTGGCATATTTTCATTGGAAAAATTAAATGAAATCAATATTGCTTTTGACCATGAGAAAATAATAAAAGATTGTTTAAATAAAGCTAAAAGTAGTTTTTAAGGATATATTTAAATAATTTAAAAAAAATATTACTTGAATATAAGAGTTTAATATTATTATTAAGGAGGAGTTAAATGGAATTTTGTCCCAAATGTGGAGCAATGATGCTTCCCAAAGAGGGTGTATTAAAATGCAATTCATGTGGGCATGAAAAAAATCTATCAGATAAAAACGAATATGAAGTATCTGAAGATATTAAAGAGAGTGATAATGTCAAAATGCTCGGTGAAGATGTTGAAATTCGCTCAACTATAAAAGAAACTTGTCCTGAATGTGGGCATGATGAAGCTTATTATGAATTAAAACAAACTCGTAGTGCTGATGAAGCGCCTACACGTATTTTTACATGTGCAAAATGTAAACATACTTGGAGAGCATATCACTGAGGTCTTTTTATGAAGGATTCTAAAGAAAAAGAGCACAGAATTTCTAATCTCAAAGATATGATTAATAACATCAAAGAAGAAGAAACTAATCTAGAAATTGAAGACATAGAAGAGGATAGCGAATTAATTAATTATCTCAACGAAAGCGATGTATCTTATGATGAATTAGAAATTGATGATGAGTTTATCTACCATCCTAGGGATGAAGATGATTCAGCTATTAATTTAGAAGAAGATATTGATGAAAATTTTATAATTAAAACCCCAAAAGAATCTGAAAAAGTAGAAGAAAGTGAAGAATTAGATTCTGAAGATTTAGGTGATGAAATCAATACTGAAATCGGTGAAAACTTCGATAACCTTTTACATGCCCGAATTGGCAGAACACCAATAATGGGGGTAGTCAGCACCATTTTAGGATTAATATTCATTGTTATTGCAGCAATTACCTTCCAATCACGTAGTGATAAAATTGTAGATAATGTTACTTCCGGTGAAACCACTTTCATAGTTGTAATTTTATTAATCATTGGCCTATTATTGTTTATTTACGGATTATATAAAGTTATAGGATTTAAAAATCCGTTGTCAAACATTAGTAATAGTATTGATTCTATTGAAAGTGATGATGAAAAAACCACTGAAAAAATAGAACAATCCCATGAAAATGTTATCCCAAAAAGTAACATTCCATTAGACAAAGAATCCTACAAAATAGGAGAATTTGATTTCGATGAATTAAAAAACAACCTTAAAAAACCAACTGCTTCTAAACCCAAAACCTCACCAAATGAAGAAAATATCAGCGATTTGCCTCCAGCTCATGAAAAACCTATAGAAAAAAAATCATTAACCGCTGAAGAAATCGAAGAAATAGAATACAAACAGGCAATACTTGATAACGAATCTATTGATGATATTTTCGCTGAAGTTGAAGAAATCGAAGACATACCTATAATCTCCATTGATTCACAAGAAAATAAAAATGAATGACTTTTTTATTTTTTTATTTTGGGCCTGTGGTCTAGTCAGGAATGACGCAGGACTTCGGATCCTGAGGTCGGGGGTTCAAATCCCTCCAGGTCCGTTTATTTTTTAATTCTAACAACCGCTTCTTTGAAAAAGTCAGGTATTAAAGACCTGTACATTGGGCTTTTAAACAGCATGTTTATATCGCTGTCAATAATGTAAGTGTAGCATGAGTCATCTTCAGCCCTCATTCCCCGGCCATAAGCTTGCATAAGGGTCATTACTGTTTTATAAGCATACCACTTTTTATCACGTTTCATTCTCATATTTACCTGCTTGTCTCCCAAATACGGGAAGGGAATTTTATAAATTATCTGGAATCTGCATTTGTCATATGGCAAATCAACACCCTCACTCATGGATGGCGATACCAGAACTAAAGGATTTTCATCTTTTTCAAAGAAATTCAAAATTTGTTCTCTGTTTTGTGAAGTATGGGAAATCAATCTAGAATTATTTAAATTTCTTGTAATGTATTGTTGGCATTTATAACTATGAGTGTGAATCAAACCCTTGTCGCCTTCATGTTTTTTCAAAATTTCCTGCAGGATAGGGATTGTTTTAGGAGCGGTATTTTTAATTCTATTTGCTGACATTTTTCCGGCCAAATCAAGAATTATCGGTCTTTTTTCTTTTGAAAATGGGCTGTCAACTTTAATATGATAAACTTCAGCAGGGTTCAGGCCTAACCATTTTGAAAACATTTTATGGGAAAGGATTGTAGCACTCATGAATATTACAACATCCCCATATTTCAATAAATTATCCTTGGCATAATGATGAATTCTTAATGGCTTAAAAGTAACGCCAGATTCATCCGTATCTATAACCCAGTTTCTAGGTTCCTTTTCAAGATTTTCTCTAAGAGTTTTCAATCTATAAATTGTTGATCTAATTCTGTCGGCTTTATTCTTAGTTACTTCTTTTAAATTAATGTCTTCATAACTTTCACAGATAGCCTCAATTTCCATTTTCCAGTCTTCAAGTTCTCCATCCTTTAGAGTTTGTGGAGATATGACCTTGCTAATGTCATTTTCTAGGGTCCTATTATATAACGTGACTTCCATTGTTGACATTAATTTATTCTCAATATTGTGAGCCTCATCCAAAATCAATAATGAGCGAGTACCGAAATGCTTCACATAATTTAACTCTACAATAGCATAATCATAATTCATTAAAGTGATTGGAGAGTTTATCGCATTCGCTTTTTGATTCCAATAGTGACAGTGATTTGCTGACTGGTAAAAAACAGTCCCCCCAAATGAATCTTCAAAAGCGAGTTCCGCATCCAATGTCGGATTTTTCGCAACCCCATAAAGGCATGAAAAATTACTATTGGTGGGTGTTGTTTTGCAAGTGCCCATATCACAGGTGGTTTCCAAATTATCATTCAAACAGGCAAAGTTGCCTCTTCCTTTAACTAATGGAAAATCAAACTCATCAGAGTACTGGGATTGCAATTGCTTTGTCATTGTTAAAATATATGCTGATTCATACATTTTAGCCAGAGTGGTTGCAATAGCTGATTTGCCAGTGCCCGTACCTGCCTCCAATACAATATATTTAAATCCTTTCCTTATAGCATCATTAATATCCTGAATAATATCTAACTGGCCTAATCTAGGTTCTTCAAAAGGAAAATTTTCAATTATATCCTCATCTATATGGGGGTATAATTCCTTCAGATATGCTGATGTTCCTTCATCCAATTTATGATTGTCAACCGAATAAACCTCCGGTATTTCATCATCTAAAATTGATGAAGTGATTTTTTTAGAAAAACTAAATAAATTAGTTGGGCCTTCAGATTTCTTTTTAGAGCTTTTTTTACAAGTACAATTACTTTTAAGCATACCACAATTTGGACAAAAAATAGAATTAGACATTAAGATTATATTAGTTGATATACTATAAATAAATTATAGGAAGAGCATTTGAAAAATAAAAATCAAATCAAATAACTCTAAACAAAAGTGATTATATGGCAGAAAAAGGAAAATTGATTGGAATTGGTGTTGGACCTGGAGATACTGAATTACTTACTTTAAAAGCGGCTAGAATTTTAGAAACCGTTCCAGTGATATTCTCACCAAAATCATCAAAAGAAAAAGAAAGTATTGCATTGTCTATTGTTAGACCAATTCTTGAAAAAAGAAGCGATTATAAAAGATTAATGATTGTGGCACCAATATTTCCAATGATTGAAGATAAGGACGAACTTGAAAAAGTTTGGACCAGTGCATCTGAGATGATTGCCCAATATTTAGATAGTGGAAGAGATGTTGCATTCATCACTCTTGGAGACAGTTCCATATTTAGTACATATTCCTATGTGCAAAAAAAATTAATTGATAAATACGAAATTGAAACAATTCCCGGCATCACTTCATTTACCGCATGCGCAGCAGCTAAAAATGAGGCACTTGTGGAACAAAATGAAATCCTAACAATTGTTCCTAAAATAGATGACAGATTAAATGAAGTGTTGGATACAAGTGATTCCATTGTATTAATGAAGGCTTCCAGAAACACTTCCGAATTAGAAGCGACAATTGAAGAGAAAAATAGGCCTAAAGAGATTTATTCTGTTCAAAACTGTACTAGGGAAAATGAAAAAATAATTGAAGGATTTTCAAACGAAAAACCTTATTTGACCACTACAGTCATAAAATTTAAAGATGACTAATAATTTTTGATTGGTAGAGGCTCTACCTCAAAAACACATTTTTCATCACCCATAGTGTAACATTGGGTTTCAATTACACTGACTGGCAACTTGAAGTATTCTGTAAATAATGCTTCAAAAATTCCAGTATCCAGATAGCAGGCAGGTTTGCCGGTTTTTGGAAGCAGTTCACATTCAAAGCAATCAAAAGTTGTAATTCTAATACTCTGACCTAATTCAAATGTGATTCTGCCCAAACCTTTAGTTTCCCAAAATTTGGTGATATTTTCTATAAAAATATCCAAATCATCATCATAAAGCTTATTAAATATTGATTTACCTATACTGTTTCCGGTTGACTGCAAAATAGGGTCAATGTTTATCCCTTCCTGAATAAGCATTGATTTTAAAGTGTGAAACAATAATGTTGAAAATTCTGCATCCTCATCTACGAGATTTTCAATCAAGTAATCGGCTTGAGTCTCTTTGATTTCCTTTGGTTCGGTGATATTGACAGAACCCAGATATTTAGAGTTTAAATAAAAAATTTTTTTTCTATTATCAATAGGATGAACTCTATAGGATATAATTCCGCTTTCCCTTAAACTTTTTAAATGAACTGAAACAGTGGATTTAGATTTGCCAGTATTGCTAACAATCTCATCAAATTCCATTTCACTATCTCTAAGCATCTCCAAAATAGTAAGCTTTACTGGACTTTTGATTACATTGACACCAATATTTTCATTAAAATTAGAAAAAATCTGAATTGGTTTTTGTTCCATCATAATATCCCCCTTTTATACCATTATATTTAAAATCATTAGTTAATAAAGATATCTAAAAGATACAAATTAGAACATTGTTTTAAAAAATTAGTAAAATATTGAACAATTAGAAAATAAAACCAAACAATACGAACAGTTCGTTTTAAACATATGAAATAGTTCTTATACTTATCAATTGAGACTGCTAAAACTCGAATGAAATATTTCGTTTACAAATTTAGAAAGATTTATATGTCACCAATTTCATATTAAAATATGGTGATAAAGTTTAGGTTTACCTAAAAATTTTAATTAAATTAGAGAAATATCTTTTTAATTTAATATGCATATAACTACTCTCTTGAAATTAAATATTATCACCATATTTAATTTCATGTAAAATTTAAAGTGATATGATGACAAATAAACAAAAATGCTGTCCAGTTGAAAAAAAAGATTCAAAAAAGAAAAAA
>NZ_JAZRHE010000100.1:0-17692 GCF_045644645.1 Methanobrevibacter sp. | reverse complement strand
TTGAGTATGTTTCTAGAAGAATTTTCACTTGATAAGAAGGATAAATATATTCTAATATTAATTACCTTATTTAGTGTAATACTAACCGGATATTATATTAAATTCAACCAAAATTTAGGGATTTACTGTAGTGATGTTTATGTTTATCTTCTAAATGCAGTTTATTATACTGGCCACAATATCCAATCCACCAATAATATTTATCTATCCCCCGTAATATGTTTTTTAACATCAATATTGATGACAATTGGAATTAAAGATGCAACATCCATTCTTATAATAACCGGTTTATTTGCAATTATTGGAAATATAGGCCTTTATTTTCTTTTAAGAATAAAATTTGATAGCGTATTGAGTTTAACAGGAGTTATCCTATATGCAACATTTGCGCTTAATTTGACCTGGTTAGCCAATGGCACCATCGATATTCCCGGTGTGAGCATCACAATCTGGACAGTTATTTTTTTAATTCTGGCAGTCGATAAAAATCCGAAATATTACCTTTTTGCATTTCCAGCATTTGCCATTGCATTTTTTACAAGATACCAGATAATATTTATCCTGCCTGTCTTAATTCTATATTACCTATACAAAAAAGGATTTAAAATTGAAAAACAGGATTTAAAATACATTATCATTGGCGCTTTAATAGCAGGATTACTTTCAGCTATTATCCTGATTCCTGTAATAAACATGGGGCATGGAAGTTTTGAACCAACTAGCCAAATTTCAAGTGGAATTGGAGGAAATCACGGTCGTACTGTCGACCCGGCATATACAACGGATGTGGGATATTACCTAACCAATTTTTTAAACTTCATTTCTTCATCAAAAGTTACCTATGATCATATGACCCCTCATTTGGAAAATCCAACTGTATTATCCTTCCTGATTGTGGGAATCTTGACTATTGGAAGCATAATATTTATTTTAAAAAGAGATTATGAACTAAATAAAGAAAAACTGATTCCTCTTGCATTATTCATAATAGCTATTTTAACATTCAACAGAACCAGTTCTGTTGTAACCATTTCAATTACATTCCTTGGATTATTCCTAATCGGACGGAACAGCAAAAATCAAATGGGCCTTATGATGTTAAGTTGGATTTTGGTTAATCTGATTTTCTATAGCTACTATTCCCTTAAAGTCAATAGATATATAATTTCAGCAATTCCTCCTTTGATTTATTTGATTTTAGCAAGTATTGAACTAATCAATGAAAAAGTCAAAATAAACAAGAATATAATCCCTATCGTTTTGATAATACTATTTTTGGTACAGGGTTTCACCTTCTGCTTTACATTTGAACAAACAAATGATTTTACAGCCCCCCAAGAAATAAGCGAATATATAATTCATGAAAATCCGGATTATCAAAAATGCAAAATTGGTGTTTACAATGTCCGACCTTATCTATGGTATTTAGGTGAAAATGTAACGGGAATCCCTGCCAACAACCCTGAAAAAATAGATGAGAGCAATGTGAGTTATTATATCTCACATGTTAAAATAGATGGGTTGAATAACTATAATGAGATAAAAAATATTGATAGAATATACCTATATGAAAAAATAAGTGTTTAAAATGAATATTTTACATATAGTTCCTTCTTTTGCACCCTGCTTTTCAGCAGGAGGCGTGGTGAATGCATCATATCAAATAGCTAAAAAACAAGTGGAAAAGGGACATGATGTTTGTGTATATACTACTGATGGCTGTCAGGAAAGATTAAAATTTAAAGACAACTACAATGTTGATGTTGATGGAATAAAAGTTTTCTACTTTAAAAATATCTCAAATATTGTTAAAAATAGACTTACAATCGATACACCAATAAGTTCGATAAGTTATTTGAAAAAAACAATTGCGAATTTTGATATTATCCATATCCATGAACATAGGCACTCCCTAGCAGTTGCAGCACATAGGTATGCTATAAAAAATAATATTCCATATGTGTTACAGGCCCACGGATCTGTTCTTCCATTTTTCCAAAAAGAAAAACTAAAGGAAATTTTTGACGAAATAGAGGGATTTGATATTTTATACAATGCAAGCAAAGTTTTTGCCCTGACAGAAGTTGAAAAACAACAATACCTAAAAATGGGCGTTTCGCAACCAAAAATTGAAATTGTTCCTCTTGGAATCAATCTGGAGGAATATAAAACACTGCCACAAAAAGGCAAATTTAAATCCAAGTATGGAATCAATGAAAGTGAAAAATTAATCATGTTCCTTGGAAGAATCCATGAAATTAAAGGCTTGGATTTATTGATTAAATCATTTAATAAAATTTCAAAGGAAAATGTGAAATTAGCAATCATTGGCAGAGATTATGGATTTCTAAATGAAATCCAAACATTGATAAAACAATTTAATATCGAAGATAAGGTGATTTTTCCAGGAGTTTTAACTGGTGATGCAAAAAAAGAAGCATTGGTTGATTGTGACATCTTTGTTATGCCCTCAAGATACGAGTCATTTACAACAAGCGGGCTTGAAGCTATGGCCTGCTGCAAACCACTTATTTTAACTAAAAACAATCATATTCATGATTGGGTAGAAAACAGAGCGGGGCTTACATGCGAATTTAACGAAGAAGAATTGGCTAATTGCTTTGAAATATTATTAAATGATGAAATGTTATGTAAAAAATTTGGAATATCCGGCAGAACCCTGATTGAAACAAAATATGATTGGAATAAAATTGAAAAACAAATTTTCGACATATATCAAACATGTTTATACTAATTTTTAGAAAGATATATAATAAAAAAAATAAAAAAATAAATAACATAAAAATGCATTAAAGAGGATAATATGAAAGTTGTATGCTGTAAGAACTGTGGTGCAAAATACCAACTCGATGATGATGACGACATAACTACATTCGAGTGTTCTTCATGTGCAGGAGAGTTAGAATATTTAGAAGAGTATTCTGATGATGGTAAAAAATCCCGCTCTTCTTTTATGGATTCATTCAAGTATGATAATTCCTATATTGTCCAATGTGAAGACTGTGGACTGAAATATAAGATAAAAAGTAGTGATAACATACTTGATTATGAGTGTGATAGTTGTGGAGGTTCTCTAAGATATCTTGATGACAACATGAATGAGGAACTTGATAATTATCTCCAAGAAAGACAAAAAGAAGCTGAAAAATTCAGGGCACAAAACCAGACTCAAGAACAAACACCTGAAGAAACTGAAACCAGAACTAAAGATAACCTATCCTTAAAGTCATTTACCAATAGACTCGAAAACTTCTTTTCTGAAGAGCATTTGCTGCAAATTGCTGATGATGAGAAAAAAGAAGCAGGAGAAGATCTTAATAGTAAAACTGCAAGAACTACCATACCTAAATCAGTTTTATCAAAATTTGGAAGAGAATTTGCCGTGCCCAAAACAAATGATTACAACATCTTAAAGAATTTTCTTAAAGATGAATTCATGAAAGGAATGCGCGAATATTATCCAAATACTTATGATGAACCAACACCTAGCGGAAGTTTTCTTGATAGATTCAGTCTAAAAGAACCAAGCATGGGAACCAGTGAACCTAAAGAAGAGATTACTAAAGATCCGGATTTCAAATTTGATATTAAAAATATGGACACAACTTCAACAATAATAGGTATTGGAGCAGTTATTTTTGTTTTAAGTATAATCGAAATATTACTTATTAACAGCGGTATTGGTATTGTTACCCTATTCATTGGAGTAATTATTTTATGTTATGGATTATATAAAACTCGTGATGTAAAAGAATATGAAAAAAGAACAAGAATTATCAGAGAACATTTATTAACCTTGCCTGATGACTACTATGTCTTTTACAATGTTAAAACTCCAACATCCCCATCAAGTATCAACCATTTAGTCGTAGGTCCAACTGGAATTTATGCACTTCTCTCACAGAAATACAATCCAAAACTCAGACTAGAATCTGAAAATGAAAACCTGAATTTGATTGGGTCAAGTGAATCTGAAGAAGAAAAGATTGAAGAAATCCGAACTACCAACAACATTAGAAGATTCAGATACACAACCAAGCAAGCAAAATTCTCTCAGGACAATAAAATTAAACAAAAAGCATTGAGCCTAGGAGAAGATTTGATTAATTTCCTTAATGACAACAACATCAGAAATTGCTTTGTTGAACCATTAGTCGGATTTATAAACAATGAAGTGGTTGTAATAAATATGCCTTTAACCGATGAAGACTTATTTATTGAAGAATTGTTGAATAAAATCCAAACAAGCACTATTAAATTAGATCCTGAAACAATCGACAAATGTGCTGTATTAATCAACACCTATTCCGCCGATTGTTCATCAGAAATAATCTAATTTCTTTTTTTATTTTTAAATATTATAATTTAATCATAATAACAAATTTTAATTAAAATATGTTGAACACATTGAAAAAATATAAAAAATGAATGAAATTCCATTAATTTTAAAACATATGAGATACTAATAGAAAACAACAAAAAAATTTTTGGAGATTAAAAAATGGCTGAAGTGATAGTAGATTTTGATAAATGTGACAATTGCGGAGATTGTACTGATGTTTGTCCAATGGAAGTACTACTTCTCAAAGACGGAAAATTAACAATAAACGACCCAGATGAATGCAGTTACTGCGAAACCTGTGTTGATATGTGCCCTAATGAATGCATCACCATCAATGATTAAATCATTCATTAAAACTTTCTTCTTTTTTTATTTATCCTGAAACCAACACCCTAAAGAAACATTGAGACAGAAACTATTCCAACATTTCAAAATCAATTAAAGTGTCTTCACAAATATCCTTGGCAGCAGTTTTTCCAATGACATTATCCAAATCCGCCGGAGGAATTCCAGTGCCCGGCCTTTTAAATGTGATTTTTGACTTAGAAATGACTTCCCCTTTTTTGATATCAGTTTTTGCGACAATGGATCTTCTTGCTTCCTTTCTTGCAGAAGATTCGCATATCAATGGCTGCTTATTTATGCGCCCATTAATTTTAGACAAGAACACCACATTCTTTTTAAATTTATAGACGTCGCTTGGGTCCATTGCATGATAATGGTCATTGCCGGATAAAGACTTGTCTAACGTAAAATGCTTTTCCAGTATTGTGGCACCATAATTATATGCAGTTGTTAATACAACCATATTTACATCAGGTTTTGTATGATCAGAATAACCGATTTCGTAATTGGGGAAACTATTAACCAAATCCTTAATCATCAATAGATTTGCATCTTCATAAGCGGTCGGATACGATAAAACGCAATGCATAATAGCAATGTCAACAAGTGACACATCTTCAATTGCATTAACGGCATCCTTGATTTCCTTCATGGTCGCCGCACCGGTTGAAAGTAAAATCGGCTTATTTTTACTTGCAACATATTTAATAAACGGAATATTTGTTAAATCTGAAGAAGATATTTTGTAAACATCCATAAATTCATCCAGATAATCGGCAGACTCAAAATCAAAAGGTGTTGACATGAACATTATACCTACCTTCTTACAATACTCAGCCAATTCACGATATTCATCGACACCGAATTTATCAAATTTTTTGAACATTTCAAATTGAGAAACTATCTGTTCTTCCGATAAATCCCAGTAATCCTGAGAATTACGGGAAACAATGGTTTCCGCTTTATAAGATTGAAACTTAACTGCATCAACCCCACATCTTTTTGCCTCATCAATCATGAGCTTTGCAGCATCCATATCGGATATCCCCTCTTTTTTGGCAATATCATAAAAGTTAACACCAATCTCTGCAATCAAAAATGGTTGTTTATTAAATATTCTCAAAAGCAACACCTACTGAAATCTTTTATTTAAGACAAAATTCCTATATTGTTCCTTAACACTTGATTGAATATTCTCAAATCCATTCTTCAAGTCAATGGACAACATTTTTTCATTCATTTCCATTCTACGGTCGTAATCGTTGACCAACTCAATGAATTGATTCATGATTTCTGTTTCGTCAACATCCACTCCAAGACCCATATTAATGAATCCATTGTCATTGCTGGCAAATACGTGACTTTGTTCTCTTTCAGTCTGACATAAGCAAATCGTAGGAACTCCCAATGAGCAAATATCATATATTATCCTACTTGCAGATGTGAATATAATATCTGCTTTAAACATGAACTCGCTAATGCTTGGCACGTCCGTGTAAACTTGAATGGAATGATTGGATTCTATTTTAGAAATCAGACCTTCTTTATCAGGATATCCCAATCCCAAGATAACATTAATTCTGCCTTCAAAATTAGTTTTAAGAATGGAATTCAGAACCTTTTCTGTTAAATTGTTGGAATCAGTTCCTCCAAAAGCAATCAAAACATTGTTTACTCCTTGAGTAATGATCTTTTTAGGTTGGAAGTAGAATTCATCTTTTAAAATGAAATATTTGTGACCGGTGAAAATGTGATTTTGATTCAAATCATGCTCATATAATGAATCAAAAACCATATCGGCAACCTCACTGCCCTTGCCCAAATCCTCAAAATTAACAACAAAATAACCATAACTTCTCAGCTTGAGAATATAATCGGTTGTAGTATCCAAAATATCATTAATAACAATATGAGGACCATATTGAGCTAATTTATTAAACAAATCATCATCACCCTTATAAACCTCATAAGGGAACTTATAACGATCTAAAATATCAATTCCCAATTGATGAGAGCCATCAAGCAAAAATAAAACATCATGGAAAAATAACCTGGAGGCGATTGACAGGCACCTATAAACATGGCCGGTCCCAATTTCATTATTGGCATTTACCACAATGGCTATCCTCTTCTTTTGGAGATAATTTTCTGCAATAGACCAATTCTCAAAGTTTTCAATGTTAACACTTTCTTCCCGTGATACCTCAATTAAATCAACGTTTGTCCCAAGACAAGAATCTTCATGAACAAAAGACCTTCTTGTAGCTAAAATAGCTCCGGTTTCTTTAAATGATTTCGGCAAAAGCTGCCTATCAACCCGTTGAGAATAAATTGGGAAATACCTATTGTTATCCTCATCATATCCCCAATTCAAATGCCTATCATCCACAACAGAAATCACGCTGTCAACAGAAAAATCTTTAAATTTTTCAATAGCATTATCTAAAGTTGATGGTTTGATTAATGGAGAAGTGGGTTGAAGAGTAATCACAATATCATATTCATCAAAAGCCAATTTTTCTTTTTGAACCATTGCATTATAAATAACTGGCTCTAAAGGTATATTATCATCAGACAAATTATGAGAACGCCTGACAACGCTAGCACCAAACTTTTCAGCAATTAATGCAATTTCAGAGTCATCAGTAGTTAATACAACATCATCCACATACTGAGATGACCTGGCAGTGCCGATTGCATAAGAAATTAAAGGCCTATTGTTTAACAGCCTAATGTTCTTACGAGGAATTCCCTTAGAACCGCCCCGAGCCGGAATAACTACCAAAATTTTATTATTATCAAACATATCAATCCCTAAAAATTACAATAAAATTTAATTAATCTAATAGAATAATATATCTATAATATAATATTAAATCTTCGGTGTTAATATGAAAAATATGTCAAAAGAATTAATAGATAGAATAAATAATTTAGCCACACCCGTAAAGATAATGCACGTCTGCGGCTCTCACGAACACACAATAATGGAAAATGGGATAAGAAGCCTCCTTCCTGACGAAGTGGAAATTGTTGCAGGTCCAGGATGTCCTGTTTGTGTAGTTCCGTCACGTGAAATTGATGAAGCTTTAGAACTTATTGACAAAGGAGTTACAATCACCACCTTTGGAGACATGTTAAGAGTTCCCGGTTCAAATTCGTCACTTGCAGATGCAAAAGCTGAAGGGGGAGATGTAAGAGTAGTATATGGAATTAACAGAGCTATTGAAATAGCTGAAAAGGAAGATAATGATGTAGTATTTATTGCAGCGGGATTTGAAACCACTGCACCAACAACCGCAGCGGAAATATTATCAAAACCGCCAGAAAACTTCTCAATACTTTCATGCCACAGACTAATACCACCGGCAATTGACTTTTTAATTAATTCCGGGCAAACCAACTTAAACGCTTTAATTCAACCGGGACATGTCTGTACAATAATAGGAACCAGACCCTTCGAGTACTTCTCAACAGACTTCGGAATTCCACAGGCCGTAGCTGGATTTAATCCTTTAGACATATTAATGTCTGTCTATATGATTTTAAGACAGATTCATAATGAAACACCGAAAATTGATAATGAATATTCAAGAGCAGTGCGTGAAGAAGGAAATGTGATTGCCCAGGACATGATTGAGCAAGTATTTGATGTGACTTCCCGCGAATGGAGAGGATTTCCCAAAATTCCGAATTCAATCTTAGAAATCAAAGATGAATTTAGTGAATTCAATGCCCGTGAAAAATATGACATTGAAGTAAAGGATGTTACAGAAGCTCCAAAAGGATGCATATGTGGACCTATCTTAAGAGGACTTGCCCGTCCCGAAGATTGTAAGCTATTCAGAAATGAATGCAACCCACTCCATCCAATCGGTGCATGCATGGTAAGTAAAGAAGGAACCTGCAATATTGCACACAGATACTCAAAAAGAAAGGGATAATATGACTATAGAAGCAATAGCAGTAGACATCGACGGAACAATAACTGACGAAAAAAGACAAATATGCATATCCGCCATTGAAGCTTTAAGAAAAGCCGAAGCAAAAGGAATCCCAACAATAATCGTTACCGGGAATGTAGTGAATTATGCATATGCAACAGAGGTGCTTATTGGTTGTAGCGGTGGGCTTGTAGCAGAAAACGGAGGAATTGTTTTTAAAGAAGGAGAAAACAACAACGCCGTTGAAACATTAGTCGAAAGAGACTTCGTTAACTCTGCCGAATCACACCTTAAGGAAAAATTAGGTGAAAAATTCAACCGGCATGCATCCCATGACAACATGTACAGATTAACAGAAACCGTATTCTACAAAACCATAAAACGGGAAGAACTTGAAGATGCCCTTAAAGATTTTAAATATTTAGAACAGCTTGAAATTTATGACAGCGGCTTTGCGCTCCACATAACCGACAAAAGAGTGAATAAAGGAACTTCACTTAAATATCTATGTGAAAGAAATGGAATAAATATGGAAAATGTGATGGCTATTGGAGATAGCCAGAACGATGAGGATTTCCTAAAACAGGCAGGTTATAAAATAGCTGTCGGCAATGCTGAAGAAAAATTAAAGGAAATGAGCACATACACATGTGAAAAATTCTTTGGTGATGGAGTGGCTGAAGCCATTGAAAAATTTGCACTATAGTGATAATATGTTATATGAAATAGCGGAAATTGCAAAAAAAGAAGTGGAAAACGATTGTGATGCTTACGAAATATATCTTGATGAATCAAAATCAATAGAACTCGATTCCAGAAAAGAAGAATTGAATTTTGCAAAAGAGGAAATAGAAAAAGGAATTGGCATTCGGGTAATCAAAGATAACAAGATTGGTTTTGCATTCACTTCAAACTTGGAAAAAATAGCCAAAACCGCCAAGCAGGCCATTGAAAACAGCAAGTTAAATAAATCTGATGAAAACTATGCATTTTCACAAGTGGGACCCGTACACGATGTCAAAGATGTTTATGATAAAAAATTCAATGATTTGGATGTTGATGAATCCGTCGAATTATTGAAAAGTGTTATCTCACAGGCAAGCGACAGCGGATGTGAAGTAACAGGGTCAGGATTTTCCGCAAGCGCCGGCAAATCATTAATCATGAATTCGAATGGAGTTTCCATTGAAAATGTAGGAACCGGCTTCGGCATGGGATTGTCTGTAACCATCCAAAAAGAAGGCCAAATTGCAACCGCCTACAATTCTGTATCCTCAAGATTCTACGACTTGGATGGTGAAAAATTAGCAAATGAAGTATGTGACTTGGCTAAAAGTTCCCTTGACACTAAACCTATTGAAACCAACGATTATGATGTTGCATTAGATTATTATGCTGCAACCGGACTTCTTCAAACATTCTTAAATGCATTTGACGGTGAAAATGTAAGAAGGGGAAGATCCATACTAAAAGACAAGATCGGCAGTGAAATAGCAAATCCGACACTTTCAATTATTGACAATCCCCTTTTGGAAAAAGGTATGTATTCATCAAAATGTGATGGGGAGGGAAGCGTTTCAAAACAAACTGACCTAATCAAGGATGGTGTTTTAAATTCATTCCTATACGACATTTACACCGCCAACAAAGAATGTGTTGAATCCACATCAAATGGATATCGAGGAAGCTATTTGACAACACCAATGATTTCTCCATCAAATCTTGAGTTTAAATTCAGCGAAATGAAGGATTTATCTGAAATTGACAAAGGAATGCTGACTACCAGCGTGCTTGGAGCCCACACGGCAAATCCAATTTCCGGTGACTTTTCAGTGGAAGCGAGCAATGCATTCAAAATAGAAAATGGAGAATTGACTGACCCAATTAATAAGGCAATGATTTCCGGAAATATCTTTGAAATCATGAAAAAAGTAGAAGGTCTAAACACAGAAATTAAACAATATGGGTCATTCATCATCCCTAAACTATTAGTGCATGACTTAAGAGTTGTTGGGCAGAATTAAAAAAAGAGAGAAAATATTAAATTTTCTTTAATTTTTCTCTATATCTGTCAATGGTTGATGAAGAATAGTCTGTAGCCAAATAATTTCCCAAATCTTTTTTATATTCATCAAAATCTTTAATCTTTTGATTGGTAATTTTATCTATATCATTATCCAATCTTTTTATTTGCTTTTCAAAAGCAAATTCAGATTTTCTAATGTTAATATTTGTCTTTCTTGAAATCTTTTCGATTTCCTCATCAATATCTATCTCTTCTTTAGACATGACATCACCTTACATTTCTATAATAGGCAATTGAATTTCAGTTACAAAATCTTTTTCATCATCACAATTATGGAAATTCTTTATTAGAACCTCTTTTGGAGAACCGATGATATGATAGTTATTTTTTTGGGCGACATCCACCAGTTCCGCATAAGTGTCCAAAATATTGTCTGAGGGACCATAGTGTATTCCTGATAAAACTTTATTCTCTATCATATCAACGACACGAATCATATCCTTTTCATCTGCATCTTCCTTAATTACAATACTAACATCATATACGGCATCCCCCTGATTTACTTCATGTCTCGGGGAGAAATAAACAACAAATGGTTGGCCTTCATATTCTATTTCTTCGGCATCAACCCAACCCATTATCTTAGAAACCAAAATGTCCAAATCAGTGATCGGACCCTTATAATTAATAACTCCTAATTTTTGTTCTGGAATTATCTTTACTTCATAATCCATAGTTACACCTTACTTTAATTATGCTTTTAATTAAATAAATAAACTTCTACTTCTTCCCCTTCATCCAATAGTTCCACCAATTTAGGAATTCTGACATAACCGTCTGCGGTGGAAAGAGAGAAAATCGCTCCGGAATCTTTAAAAATAGGATGCACTTCACTACCATCAACTTTAACGAGCTGATATTGCATTCTTCCGACTTGAGAATGGATTCTGCGAGTCATGATCCCCCTAACTGTTTTCAATTCAAAGTCATTATCGATACCCGCCAATCTTGACAGCGGCTCTGCAACAAATGCATTGAATATCATTAAAGCGGAAACCGGATTTCCCGGAAGTCCAATGACAATCTTCTCATTAATGACACCAACAATAGTTGGTTTGCCTGGCTGTACTGAAATTCCATGAATGTGAACTTCACCCAACTCATCCAAAACATGCTTCAAGACATCCCCAAGGCCTGCTGAAGTTCCACCAGAACAGAATAATATGTCAACTTCTTTTAGGGATTCCGTGATTTTTTCTTTCACTTCATCATAATCATCCCTCATGACGCCTAAAAATCTAGCATCGGCACCACAGGAAATGGCATCGGATTTAATCATTCCGCCATTTACATCATAGATTTTTCCATATTCAAGCTCTTCGCCCTGAAGTGTAATCTCATTACCGGAAGAGACTATGCCCACAGTAGGTTTTTTATAAACTTCAATAGTTTCAAAACCCTGTGAAAGTAAAACTCCAATTTTACCGGGATTTAAAAAGTCCCCCTTCTTTAGAATCAGCTTGCCTTCTTCAATGTCAGATCCTTTTTTGGCAACATCCTGAGACGGAGTGGCTGTAGTTAATAAATTGACCTTATCATCAAATTTTTCAGCATATTCGACCATTACAACAGCTTCAGCACCTTCAGGCATTGCAGCACCAGTGCTGATTTCAATGCACTTACCCTTTTCGACTTTTTTATCAGTGGTTGAACCTGCCTCTAAAAAGTCAATTACATCCAAAGTGTTTGGAGACTCTTCTGAAGCTCCAAAACTGTCGCTTGAAAGAATAGCAAATCCATCTTTTAGTGCTTTATCAAATGGAGGGAAATCCATTCTTGAATAAACATCCTCGAATAAAATTCTTCCATAAGCTTCACTAACATCAATTTCTTCACTTTGAGGTTTTAAATTATCATCAAACAATTTTTGAATGATATCAATAGCTTCATCACATTCTTTAATTTTTAAAAATTCAGTTCCCATAATTAACGCCTTTCATATAAAATCCAATAAATTAATATATAGTATATCAATAAATATATAAATAATTTAATCTTATGGAGAAACGTATTATTATTTGGAGGAGAGTATTTGTCTAAGCCTAATCAAAATCAACAACAAGAGTATAGAAGAGTAAGAACTCCTAAAAAAGGAGAAATACCTGGAGTAGTTGAACAAATTATGGGACACGGAAAATTAAAAGTCCGTTGTGCTGATGGAAATATAAGAATGACCAGAATCCCTGGAAAAATGAAAAAACGTATTTGGATTCGTGAAGGGGATGTAATCCTTGTAAAACCATGGGACTTTCAATCCGATGAAAAAGCTGATGTAATTTGGAGGTACACAAAAACCGAATCCAATTGGCTTGAAAGAAAAGGCTATCTTAAAATGTAAGCCTTTTTATAACTTATTTTTTTGATTTAAATGGATCGCAAAGTAGCTAAAGCAGATGCAAAATACCAGAAATTACATTCACAAAAAAGAAAAAAGGACAGTTCAGACAGAAAGGTCGGAAATGAAATTTTTGATAAGCTAACGCTGGAAACTCTGTACAAATTAGCTAACCAGGGCCACATAGATATTTTAAATGGGGCCATCAGTACCGGCAAGGAAGCAAATGTTCTTACGGGAGTTACCGATGATGAACAATTTGTAGCGGTCAAAATTTACAGGATAGCCACTTCAGATTTTAAAAAGATGGACTATTACCTGAAAGGCGATCCTAGATTCAACATTAAAACCAAAAACAAAAGGAAAATCATCTATTCTTGGGTTACAAAGGAATTTAAAAACCTGACAAGATTATACAATGCAGGAGTAAAAGTTCCACAACCCATTACAAGTTCCAACAATGTCCTGCTTATAGAATTTATAGGTGATGAAGAAGGAAACCCCGCACAGCCAGTTAAAAACCAGCCCCCACACAATCCTGAAGAATTTTTCAATAAGCTGCTTGTACAACTGAAGCTATTTGTAAATGAAGCAAAATTGGTTCATGGAGATCTATCCAACTACAACATCCTAAACCTAAATGAAGAACCTGTCATAATTGATGTTTCACAATCAGTGGTTTTGGACAACCCTATTTCAAAAGAACTTCTTGAAAGGGATATCAACACACTTGTTCGCGAGTACACAAAATTAGGTGTGAAAACTAGTTTTGAAGAAATTTGGGAATATGTCGACCCCAAATTTTAGATAATCCCATTATGAATTCTAATCCATTACTAATCTTTGAAAGAAATAAATTTAACCCAGTTAAAGAATATCACTTATATTTTTAGTTTTTAATTCTTCATCAATTTTTTTCGGATCGGATTCCAATAACTTTATTAATTTTTCTAATCTGGACGCAAATAATAAATCATCATAATTAAAGTTAAACTCTTTAAAAACAAATTTATTTGGATATTTTTCTTCAAATTCATTTTTATCATATTCACTGCAAAAACCATATCTTTTACCGTTAAAATAAACTTCATAATAAATGTATTTCTCCAAATATAACAAAGTTTGTTGAGGAGTCAATCCCATGATTATCAAATCCCATTAATTTATATTTAAGTTTAAAACCTTTCGTTTTCAATTAAACAGTTCACTTCATTACAACTTTCACATTTTGGAACTTTAACATCTTTTAAAATTTCTTTAAAATTTTTTCTATCCCTATGGCGAAAATCGTCACTGAATAATGATTCACCACCATATTCCACTCTACTTTCAAAATCAATTTTTTTAAAGCCGAACATTTTAACTAATGTATTTTGAAGGCTTTCATCAAAAAACAAAACACCAATATCCAAATGACATGGAAAATTTAGATAAGTATCGTAATCTTCTTCGACATATGTTTTGATTGCTTTTATAACCATTTCATCCAATTCTTTTGAAGTGAATTTTTTCCAGTACATTAGTTCAAAAGCATATTGCTCTTCAAAATCTACTGACTCAAATTTGTAGTAATACATGAAAATAATTTATTATTCATGACCTATTTAAAGTTTTAGGTTCAAAATTGACCCCATTTCATAAAATTATTGTGAAAAAAACATAATATATAAAATTAACTATTCAGACGTCTGTAAAATATTAAAAAGTAATCATGCAATTTAATTATAAATAACTTACTATTTCACTTGTAGCTCTTTCAAGTGATTTTCTCTCATCTGAAGTTAGATAAATTGAATCTTCCAAAATATAAACATACTCCATGAAATCTTCCACCAATCCATACCATGAATCATGACATACTGCCAAATCATCCCCCAATATTTCAGCTATCTTTTCAACTAAACTACATGCAAATGAATGTTCTCTCATCCCAAGTATTTTTGGCAGTTCATTGTTCATGAACTCATATAATGCATATTCCATCATGTCAATATTGTAAATTCCAAAATCTGCAAAGGATCTGTCTTCACCTGAGCAAAATACTTGATTTAATTTATCAATGTAATACTGTTTATCAATTACAGATTCTTGGCCAAATTTATCTAAAAAAGCCTTTTTAAGTTTTGGATTTTGTTTCATCTCATTTTTCAGAAAATCACGAAGCTGATTTTCATCAATTGAACTTATCAAATCATTTTCACTTTGACTGCCTTTTAACAATTCCGGGGTTTTTTCAATGTAAAATATTAATGCTGCTTCATGTTTGCAAGTATATTCTGATTTGCAGTTACATGAAACATAATGAGGAGAGTGAAAAACAATTGGGGCTATTACTTCAAAATCATCAACTTTGGCAATAATTTCCCCATCTTCAACATGTGTAATTTCTACTTCACAATTTTCTGCTTCATCTAATGATTTCTCCTCAAAACTTAACTGCCAACCTTTCATATAAATATATATTTACTGATTAGATAAATAGTGTTTATGTAAAAATTATTTAAATGAAGTGATTTTATGATTGATGGATATGAGTGGCAACTGGATTTTCACTATCGTGAAAACGGAACTGGTAAAAACTATTACAAATCAGGACGTGTCAAATTTATTGAGAAAAAGGGAAACACGGTTAATGCAATTGTTTTAGATGATTACAAGTTTAAAGTAAAAATTAAATTATGTGACGATAAATATGTTGATTCCATTTCATGCGAATGTGGTGAGCAATCCTGTAAACATATGGCCGCATGTCTCCACCTATTGTCAAATGAAGAAGTTCCAGACAATGAAAATAAATTTATAGAAATTGAGGGCTCCCTTGACAATTTAAAAGATGATGAATTAACCAACTTTGTTAAAAACCAATTGATAAGTGATTATAATTTCTATAAAGAGTTTAAAGAGGAATTTAAACCATGAAAATCCAACTACAAATTATTTAAAATAATCATTTAAATCCGTCTGAAGAGTATCGTCAATTCGATTTTTCCTAAAGTACCTATCTTTAACTTCTTTATTAATTAATTTCAAATCTTCATGATTATTCAATAGTCTTTCAAGAAGGATTTTAGCATCATCTTTTGAAACAATACTCCTATTAAACTTAAAATAATCCCAAGATTTTTCAAATGACTCCTTTAAAATTTCAATTGAAAATTCATCTTTCAATAACCTTAAATTACCTATATTTTCTTGGTTTAACGGCATATAATACTTATAATAAGATTTATCCAAATAGACTGGATTGATTGATAAACAAAATCTTATCATTTCCCATTTTAGTGCATCATCTAGATTTTCATCCAATTCTGCAAATATTGCTTTAGCAGAAAAACAATTTATCAAATAATCAAAATCCATTTTCTTCTTAGCCAGTTTAATATGTTCATCAAGATATTTTGAAACGATTACATTGAAATTCCCATCATTAACATCATGAAATCTTTTAAAATCATCGAAATCAAACTTGCTTAAAAAATTCATGTAAAGTTCAATCCATGAATAATCATTTAAATAATCTTTACCCTTTCGGGTTAAAAATAACTTATCTGAGACAAATTCATCCAATGAAATATCACTTTCACCAATTCTATCAATTAACTCCTGTTTTCTTCCTGAAACTTTTAATCCATTATTCCTTAAAATATCTTTCAATTCATCGACTGTTAAATCATTATTAGCAAAATCAGACCAATTTTCTTTAGTAATTTCATAAGTAACATATCCTTCACTAAATAACAATTCAGAAAATATGTCTTGAGGCAATTTTAGATTGTTTATTATAAGAAATGCCAAATCTAAATTATAATATTCATCAATGAATTTTAAAATTTTAAATTGATCTAAATCATAACTTGTAGGATATTCTTTTCCATAATTAATATTTTGAAGCTTATATTTCCAATCTAATCTTTCTAATAATTCCGACAAGGAAGAGAATGTATTTCCTTCATCAATGATTAATCTATCTCCAAAATCATCATCTATAAAATCAGAATCGGGTTCATAAAACAGATTATAACCGCAGATTTGACATGATTCGTCCGATAAATTTATTGGGTTGTAACAATATGGACATATATTTGTATTCAACTGAAAAATATCCAATATGTCTATTTGTGAATCCAAATCGTTTAGGAAAAAGTTAAAACGGGTGATTATTCCATCATCTGTAACTTCACCATGTTCATATTCTTCTGTTAAAACATCCTTAATTTTCTGAGCTTTATTTTTAGAAATTATTCCATCATCAATCATATCTTGCATATAACCTGAAAATTCTTCGCCATGCCCTACAACTATATCAAATCCCAATTGAGACTTCGACAATTTATCTTTTAAATCAAACATTATTTGAGTGAATTCTTCAGAATTCCGAAGAAATAAATCTTTGATTTCATTAAAATAATTATTACTTAATGATTTACGTTTTCCATACTCCTTAAAATCATTTTCAAGTTCTTGATGATAATAAATAATATTTCGTCCAGGAGTTGAGATATCCCTAAGAAATAAACTGGAACGAATATCCAAATCATATATATTAGAAGACATTATTTGCTCATCATCAAATTCTTCATTAGAATTGGATAATATATCATCATTTTTAAAATTAAAGC
>NZ_JAZRHE010000099.1:0-2585 GCF_045644645.1 Methanobrevibacter sp. | reverse complement strand
ACTGACCTTCATATTGAAATGATTTATAAAGTAGGCTTAGAACATATATTAGAATAAGTTTAATCAGGTGATAACATGGCTGAAAATAGATGTTATGATTCTGATTGTAATGATGATAATTGTTTCAATCCAGAACACTATAACTACATCTGTTTTGATCCAAACTGTGAAGATACTCACTGTGAAAATCCAAAACACTATGATAAAAAGTTATTAAAGGAATATCAAGAAAATACTGATTTTAATGCATTTGACCATAGAGAAGAGATAGATTATGATTAGGATGTTGATATAAGTCTTTGTGGTTGTTCGGATTGTGCGGATGATGATGACCATGACCACAATCATGAGCATGAGCATCATCATGACCATGACCACGATCACGATCACAATCACGAGCATGACCATGACCATGGGCACGACTTAAATCATGTCCATGATTATGATGACGATGCCAATTTAAGTCTTTGTGGCTGTCCGGATTGTGCAGATGATGATGACGACCATGGCCACGGCCACGACCATGACCATGGGGACGGTGAGCTATTGGCTGAAGGAAAACCGTTGTTGGCTAACAGGCCAATACAAATCATCGTTGCAAGCGGCATATTATTTGCTTTAGGCCATGTTTTTGAATGGCTATCATTCAGCCCAACAATTGTAACTGTCACATATATGTTCGGTGCAGTGATTGCAGGTTATGAAATAGCTATTCTGGCTTATAAGTCATTAGTTAAAAGACACACTATCGGTCCTGCAATGCTGGTGTGCATTGCATGTGTTGCTTCATTTATCATAGGTCATCCTGAAGAGGGTGCGGCTGTCACTTTCCTTTATTATATTGCTGAATTTTTAGAGGACTATGCTGAACTTAGGGCTACACGTTCAATCAAGTCATTGGTTGAGATAGCTCCGGACACTGCCAGAGTCAAAGCGGGTGACAAGGAAGAGGTTAAAAATGTTGATGATGTAAATATTGGGGACATTGTCATCGTAAAGCCTGGAGACAAGGTGCCTTTGGATGGTGAAGTTATCCTGGGTTCCTCTTCAGTCAACCAGGCTTCCATTACTGGTGAAAGCGTTCCGGTATTGAAGGAAGTTGGAGATGATGTATTTTCAGGTACAGTTAATGAAGACGGATATCTGGAAATTAGGGTGACTGCTGAGGCCAAGGATTCAGTCATCTCAAAGATTGTGACTTTGGTCAAAAGATCACAGCTCAACAGGTCCGAAACTGAAACTCTGGTTGAAAAGGTGGCCAAGTACTACACTCCAATCATGATGGTCGGAGCTATTCTCGTTGCATTCATTCCTCCATTATTGTTCGGTCAGGACCTGACCGATTGGGTTTATAAGGCTCTTTCCCTTCTGGTAATTTCATGTCCATGTGCGTTCCTGATTTCAACACCCGTTGGAATGGTGTCTGCCATTACTTCAGCTACAAGAAACGGTGTCATTATCAAGGGAAGTACTTACGTCGAGGAAATGCGTAACGTCAAGGCAGTAATCTTCGATAAGACAGGTACATTGACAGAGGGCAAACTCAAATTGAGTGATGTTGAAGTGCTGGATGAAGGTTACACAAAGGAGAGTATTGTCGAGATTGCAGCTTCCATGGAATCCCAATCATCCCACCCGATTGCCCAGGCGATTGTGGATTATGCTGATGAACAAGATATTGCCTTTGATACAGTTGAAGAGTTTAGAAACGTTCCGGGTAAAGGAATCGTTGCCAACATTGGTGAAGAGCAATTCTATGCGGCTAATGAACCGTTAATTGAAGGTTCCAGTTTTGAAATATCAAAAGAGGATATTCACAGGTATGCTGGGGAAGGCAAAACCTTGATATTTGTTGGAAACTCCGAAAATGTTTTAGGCATCATAACAGTATCCGATAAGATCAGGGATAATGCGGTGGAGGTCATCACAGATTTAAGAAATCAAGGCGTGCAGACAGTCATGCTTACCGGAGACAACAAGTTTGCCGCAAAAAGTGTGGCATCCGAAATCGGAATCGACCATGTCTATTCCAATTTATTGCCTGAAGACAAGTTGAACATCTTGGATACAGTCAGAAACAAGTTCGGTGATGTGGTCATGGTTGGTGACGGCATTAACGATGCGCCTGCACTGGCACGCGCAAATATTGGTATTGCAATGGGGGCGGCAGGTTCTGATGTGGCTATCGAAACAGCTGATATTGCTTTAATGCAGGATGATATCTCAAAACTGCCGTATCTATTCACTTTAAGCCGTAAAACAATGGGTATTATTAAACAGAATATTACTCTAGCTATTTTGGTCAAATTATTATGCGTAATATTGGCTGTTTTAGGTATTATTACATTAATGATGTCTGTTGGTTTCGGAGACCTTGGATTAACACTTTTTGTTATCTTAAACTCCTTTAGAATTGGAATGGTGAAAGACCCATTATTCTAATTCTTTTTATATTGTAATTTTCATTTTTTTTCTTTTTTTATATTCATTGTTTTTATCTAGGAATGTTTCTCTTATCCAATAATATTTATTTAACCTTGTTAAATTGCTTTAATTTTGAATAAAAAGGTTTATTAACATTTAAA
>NZ_JAZRHE010000098.1:0-10385 GCF_045644645.1 Methanobrevibacter sp. | reverse complement strand
AAAATATTTAAAACTGACATTCATGAAAAATTTTTAAAAATGTCTAAAAATCGAAATAGAAAAAATATTTACAATAAATAATTAAATAAAAAATAATTATTGAGTTTTAGACCAACATTTACATAAAGTTTACTTTCTCATATATAAATGTAACTGTTGGTTATTATACTAATCTATTTTTTTACGGATAACTGAAATAATTCTTGTTAAACTTCTATGCATCTTGATTCCGTATTGCTCTACAATCTCAAAACCCACATCATCAGCCATAGGTTTTAAATCCACATAGTGTGGACTTGCCATGCAAAGATATGCATCATCAAGCATATTATCATAAATTGATTTAAAGAACTCTCTAAAAATTTCTTCCCCATCAATATCTCCAGTTGTTGTTGATATTCCATAAGGAGGGTCTGTTACAACAGCGGATACCATCTCATACATTTTAAGTTCACGGACATCAAGATTAAAAGTTCTGTAATCTGTAATGCCATAATGCTCTAAATTAATTGCTGTACCATTCTTCATTTTCCAGTAAATGTCTGAACCTACAACCTTACATCCAATAATTCCCGCTTCAATCAATATTCCTCCAGTTCCACAAAAGGGATCGAGAACCAATTGGCCCTCTTTAACTCTAGCCAAATTGACCATGCATCTTGCCAGTTTTGGACTCATGGATCCCGGATAGAAAAATGGCCTTTTATGAGGTTTGCTTTCTTCAAAATGTTTTTTATTTAATTTAATCTTTTCAATGGCTATATAAATAACCTTTTCAAATGCAACAATCCTAACTAATGATTCAGGTTTCTTAAGATTTACTTTAGTATCATCACAGTTTTCAAGTATTAATGAACCTATTTTTCTCTCATAAGCCACCGTATCAATCTCGGAATGAAATCTTTTAACTCTCACTGCAAATGTTTCACCAATATACTCCCCCCAATTAATCGAAGCCACATCTTCGTTTAAGTTTTCAACTGATGATGTCCGTATAATCTCATGAATTTCATGGGTATAGCCCAATCTTTTTGTAAGAGTTTCATAATAATCATCACATTTATCATCTTGAATTTCTTTTAAAATTACCAGACCTTCTGTGATAACCTCAATATCAGCGTCAATACTTTCACAATCCATAACTGCCCTTAGTTCTGCTTTAGGCAATTCGGGGTGTTCTTGAGATTGTATGCATAATAATTCCATTATATTCACCTAAATCCAAAAATTTTTACTACATTCTTAAACAAAAATGAAGGAATGACTTTAAATACCAATCCCCTTTTTATAGATTCTTTAACAAGCCGGGACTGATCATCCATGTCACCATATTCTGAAATCAATTCTTCCCCATCATTTTCCTTAAGTTTTAAAAATAAATAATCCAAATCATCATTAGATAACAAATGAAGAGTTTTTTGAACTTTAATTTGATAGCTAAACTCTTTTTTATATCTATTCATAAATTCTTCATGATACTTTTCCAGAATACTCAAATCATCCTTTTCAATAGCTTCAAAAATGTATTCACTAGCGAATTTACAAGCATCAAAAGCTATTAATAAACCTCCACCGGATGTTGGTTTTATTTGACCTGCAGCATCTCCAATTAGAATTGCTCTTGACTTAACCATTTTATTGTCTTTATTGAAAATTGGAATGAAACCTTTATATTTTTCAATGATTTCAAATTTAAAATTATTTTTTAAGAAATTCCCCAAAATCAAATCCTGCTTTTTATGAGAATCATTGGAAAACAATCCCACCCTATATACATCATCTACAGTAGGTATTATCCAGAAAAAACCCGGTAAAATTTTATCAAACATCCCTGCATCCACATAATCTTTGATATCGGGAATATCACTTTTTCTAAAAGAATTCATTTCATCGGAAATTATTTTAACAAGCATTTGTGATGCTGCATAATTGCTTTGGCTATTCCCCATATGATTTGATAGATTAGAATTATATCCATCACATCCCACAATAATCCTGGATTTAATGACATGATTATCATGAAGCATTGTTAAACCATTCTCTATATCAAAATCAATAGCTTTTTGATTGATTAACTCAACACCACTATCCACAGCTCTTTTTAACAAAAATTGGTCATAAGCAACCCTATCAATTATATAAGCCGCATCACCAGATTTTTTAACTTTTAAAATTTGATTTGGAGAGTGTAGGAATGCTCCCCTAACTCTATTTATAATTAGATTATCCGGAAGTTCATTATACTCCGTAATATGACTACTTAAAATTCCGGCACATTGCAAAGGATAACCAATCCTTGTTTTCTTATCCAATAATGCTACAGATAAACCTTTTAAAGATAAATAATAAGAAATAGTGGAACCAACTGGCCCCGCCCCTACAACACATACATCATAATTAAGATTCATTATATGACCTTATTTTTTAAACTTATCAAAATGTCTTCTAATCACTTTTTCACTAGCTTCCCCAATATCCTGCGGTTGATTTTGTGAAGCATCTTCCACATCCCCATCATGATAAAATCCTGATTCATTATCATGAGAGTATTCGTCATTACTTTGAGAATACTCCTCCCTTACTCTATTATAATAACCACTTTGTGAATATGAGTTTGAAGCTCCTTCATATCTTATAGAATTCCTTTCACTGCTCCTATAAAAATCATCCCCATAGGGTTCATATTCATATTCCTTATATCGTTTATCATTATAACCCAAATCTTCAGGATAATATTCATATTCCCCTCTTTGCATATCTCTTTCACGACCAATAGGAGTTATAGGTTCAAATTCATCATAATAATCCTTTCCACCAGAATAATCATCATTCAATTGGAAATTTCTTTCAAAAGCAGGATTATCGCGAGGAGACATATTATGTCCATAAAAATTTCTAGAATTGACCATATGGGAAAAGATAATTTCTTCGACCTTAGACGGGTCACTAATATTAGATAACTCCATTTGATTGTTATCATATGCACTAAATACTGAGATAGAACCTACCCCAAATAGTCTTGCAATAATGCTTTGAGATGTATTGATATCTTGAATTGTTGCATAAGGCATATAATTTTTCTTACTGGACACTACTCCGGATTTTATAATTATTCTAGAATCAGTTAATGTATACTCTTTAGAATACCAGCTTAAAAGTTGCCATATTATATAAATTATAATAAAAAGAATGATGATGAAAAAAGCTATTGCCGTATATCTGGTTAAAGAGAGATTAATCCGAGAAACCATATAAACTTGCATTTTACCTACAAATTTAATTGCTCCAGATGAAACCATAAGAACAATAGCCAATAAAACAACACCATAAATTGCCTTTTTACAACCAAAAAGCATATTTGGTTTTGTTTCATAAAGAATTCTCTCGTTGGGCATATCATCATTTCTATTAAACAACATAATTATACTATTAGAATTTCTTTTAAATAAAGTTTTACCAAAAAAAGATTAAAAAAATAAGCCTCAGCTCGCCCATCATTCATCACATATCAGAGCTCATAGGGTTCATCATAGGCTTATTATACATTAAAATTAACCAAACATTACGCCGGCTTCAGTTTTGAACAATTCATCCTCTTTAGTCTTACTCATTACCTTATCTATAGCATCCATAAAGTCAGCTACTGTAATAGACTCACGTTTTTCACGAATTGCAAACATGCCCGCCTCTGTACATACAGCTTTTAAATCAGCTCCTGAAAGACCATCAGTCAAATCAGCGAGAATATCAATATCCGCTTCTTCATCCAGTGACATGTTCTTAGTATGGATTTTAAGAATTTCGCGTCTTCCATCAACATTAGGAAGCGGAACTTCAATAAATCTGTCAAAACGACCTGGACGCAATAATGCAGGATCCAGAATATCCGGCCTGTTGGTTGCACCAATAATTCCGATATCCCCTCTTGATTCGAATCCATCAAGTTCTGCAAGCAATTGCATTAAAGTACGTTGAACCTCTCTGTCACCACTTGTAGAACTTTTAAGTCTTTTAGCGGCAACTGCATCAAGTTCATCGATGAATATAATGGCGGGAGCTTTCTCTTTAGCTAATTCAAATACTTCACGAACAAGTCTTGCCCCTTCACCGATATACTTTTTAACAAATTCAGATGCTACAATTTTAATAAAAGTGGCATTAGTTTCATTAGCTACAGCTTTTGCAAGTAAAGTTTTACCTGTTCCCGGAGGACCGTATAATAATATTCCTTTTGGAGGTTCGATACCTACTTTTTCAAATAATTCAGGTTCTGTCAAAGGCAGTTCAACAGTTTCTTTAACTTCAATAATTTGTTCTTCCAAACCACCAATCTTATCATAGGTGATGTCTGGTTTGGTTTCGATTTCCATTCCTGAAACATTAGCATCCTTTTCTGATGGCAACACTTCAACAATACCGAATGTTTGCTGGTTTAACGCTACCCTTGAACCAGGCACTAACAAATTTTCATCTAAAAATTTTGAATAATTTACAAGGAAACTCGGACCTGTGCTACTTTTTACAGTCATTCTATGATCATCTAAAACTTCAGTAATAGTTGCCAACACAAGAGGTGGAGATCTAAATCTATCCACTTCTGAACGTAATGATTTAGTTTCTCTTTCTAATCTGATTTTTTCATTTTCAATTAGGACTTTATCCTTTTCTAATTTCCTAACTTTCCACATTAAGTTACTTTTTGCTTTGGATTTTTCTTCTCTTAAATAATTAATCTCATCTTGTAAGGATTCAACTTTTTCTATTAATTGTTCTTTTGAAGAATTTTCCAAGTCATCAAAATCATCCATGTGAATCATCTCCAGTTAGTTTAAAATTCTACATTCATTGTTACTTTAATAACAATTAGTAACTTTAAATATTTAAATGTATTCATTTCTATCCATACTAACAATTATTTTTATTAAGCATAATTAATAAAATAATTAATTAAGCAAACAAGGAAAACTGATTAATATGGAATGCGAAATTTGTGGTAAACCTGTGCCAGAACATAATCCAATAAAGGCGAAAATCGAAGGATCAGTTATGGTAGTGTGTAAAGAATGTTCAAAACTTGGAACAATTCAGAAAGCACCTCCTAAACCAAAATTTAGAAAACAGAATAAAGGCAAAAGACAAAATAATAGTAAAGGTAGAGTTTATTCTAGAAATGACGAACCGTCTGAAGAGTTAATTGAAGACTTTGCACTTGAAGTCAGAAAAGCAAGAGAATCAAAAGATTGGTCTAGAGAAGATTTAGGTAAAAAGATAAACGAAAGGGTTTCAGTCATTACCAGAATTGAAACCGGAAAAATGACACCTGACATAAAGCTTACAAAAAAATTAGAAAAGGCATTGAATATTAAATTGCTTGAAGAAGTAAACAATGTTGATTTAAATCAATTTGTCAATAGTCAAACAGGCGAGCGCACATTAGGAAATATAATGAAAATCAAAAGGAAATAGCTATTTTTTAATATAGCTATTTAATTTCTCATTTTTTATATGCCTTTCCTTACCCTTAATTGTGTAATCAATCATCCCCTCATTTTTGGCTTTATGAGAACGATAACCTTCAAAAGCTTTAGCAGTATCTAACAAATCATATAACTTATTATAAGCATCATATTCTTCACTAACAACTACAATATGGGCTGGAGGATGAATTTTTTTTACTTGTATGATGCTTAATGTAGCATCTTCTTTTACAAAAAAAGCAACAGCAATATTAGATTTGGTTTTGAGTTTTGAGTTTAGAATACTTTCAACTAATGAATCAGCAAAAGAAGTATCTATAACTTTAGGTTTAGTAATCAAATTTAAGTTACCATGCCTTTCCATATCTGCAATTGCATTAAGCACTTTTGAATTGCTTTCACCCCTAACTAAAATTAATGCCATAATAATCACTAAAAAAATAATTTTAAGGTGAAAAATCACCTATTTTGGAAAGATTTTAAAAGTCTACTTCTGAATAAAACAAGCAGTATCAGGATTATACCGACTACTGTTTGAATGCTGCCTAAAATATTTAAAATGTTACCATCAATAGGCAGGTCCCATGAAGGAGAAGACCTGTCACCTGGAAGTGCATTATAATATACACCAACGGCTTTAGAACTTTGTTTTACATTTAGATCTTTAGGTTCAACATGGTCAACACCCATTAACAAACCATTATTGATAGCCCTATTAATAGAACCTGCAATAGCAGAAGCGTCATAACCATTTTTAGCAACAGAAGCCTCCACAATTTCTTTCGTAGTTGCAGCTAAACCAGGCTTATCACTTCCATAAACTGAAACACTGACTGCATTTGAGCTAACCGTTAATGCATTGCCTAAAGCCTGATATGCATAAACTGTTTTTAACTCTCCACCACAAACCGGACATTTATCGTAAGATTCAGAAGCGGGATAACCTCTAGACCAACCACAATCCTGACAGGATTTAGCATATTCCTCATCCATGGCATAACCTGTTTTATTCATGTCTGGAGGAGTGAACATGTCTCCAGTGGAAATTCCTGAAACGAGGTTTAATCCACCCCCACCGTATTTTTCACCAGAATCATTAGCCACTTCACCCATTGCTTCGGACAATATGGTTGTGGCAGGATAACCATCCCTGATCATTTTTCCAATATTCATTGCAGTTTCTTTACGAACAGACTCCGCAGTACCATATAATGGATTTCCCTCAGTATTCCTCAAGTGAATAATAGCTCCTTTTTGACCCGGCTGTAATGTGGCGACACCACTGCTGTACGGGGTGACTTTAATATTATTGCTGAAATCATCAACAGTAATAACATATGCATCGAAAGATCCTCCAATAGCAGCGCCCATAGTAGGGCCACCTACAAGAAGACGTGCCCCATTATACCGAGATGCGATTGACGCAGCTGAAGCGGCAGATACATTATTATTTAGACTGGCAACAGCATCAATAACTGACTCCAACCTTGTATCAGAACTACCGGTACCCCCTGATAGTACCGCAAATTGATTAAGTTTAGACATTATAAATGTTGATTGGAACATGTTTTCTGCAAATGACATACTCCCCGCTGCAGCACCATTTGGGTCTTTTCCGGACGGGTCAGTAATAATGATAATGTTACAAGTAGCTGCAACACTACTCATTGTCATTAACAATATTATTAAAAAAACAATTGAAACTTTAAATTTATTCAATTTATCCACCCGCACCTGATTTGTTTTCAAGTTCAACAGAAGAAAAGTCTTCGATAACTGTTACGGTAACAACACCAGTGTTTTTATCAACCTGAACATCGGCGGCGGTAATAGGTTCTACTGAAGTACCTGGAACCGTTGACTGTGTAGCGAATTCTTGAGCCGTTTGAATTGCATCTTGTAGCGAAACTTCTCTTATGGATGTTTTTAAAACATCCCCATATATTACACTACCATCTCTGAACCCTGCTTGCATTACATTATATCTGATAGTATCCACCGGAACAACATCATTTCCTTTAATGATTACTCCGGAAATAGGAATACCCTCATTTATTTCATCAGAGGATGCATAGGCAACATAAGTAATTAAACGACCACACAAAATTAAAATAAATGCCAATAATAAAATAATTAATGTGTCTCTCCTAATCTTTATAAACATGTTTATATCCTCTTTTATCAAATATCAACTATATGAATAAAATTATACATTTATTATATTGAGTTAATATTATATTTAAATTTATATTATATTCTTTAAAAGTGATTCGGCTGGATCCATTCCCTGAGCGCCGATTAATAAAATAATATCATTTTCATCTGCTTTTTTATAGGTTTCCATTAAACAGTCTTCAAGATTATCATAATGAATAAACTCAATGTTATTTTCATTCAGGGTATTGAAAAATACTTCTCTTTCATCATCTTCAACAAAATTTAGATTATTCACGACATCATTACTTGAAGATAGAATTAATTTAATATTGTCATCCATAGATTCGACAATAGCTTCAACATTTAATTTATTTATTTCAACTCCTCTTGAACCTCTTATTGAACATACAACATATAATGTTTGGTTTGGAGGGAGTAGTTTAATTGTCTCGGAGATAGTGGCTTTGATGCCATCAGGATTATGTGCAAAATCATCATAAATTAAAGGTTTATCGTTTAGTTTGGCAAATCTCCTATTTAATGCTTTATATGATTTAACTCCATTAATTATATCATCCATGTCCAGACCTAGTGAAATACATGCTCCGACAGCGGATAAGATATTCTGTATAAAATGATAACTATTAAATGGCAATTCATCATTTGTTAAAATTGTATTTCCCTGATAGATTATTCCTTCACCATCATGACAAACAGCATTTTCACAATCGATTTCGGACATTGATGTGTAAAATGGATTTTTCACATCCAATTTCATCACTAATTCATCATCACAATTAATTACACATGTTCCATCGCCAATAGTATTGGGAACTGCAGTTATTTCATCAAATACCTCTTCAATTGAGTTGACAAGACCGATATGGTCCATTGCAATATTTGTTATAACACCCACCTTAGGTTTAACGGCATCACTCATTAAAGCGGCATGATTTTTCATTAAATTGCCTAACCATCCCTGAACTTCAGATATTTCAATAACCAAGTAATCCAAATCACCATTAGCCATGACCTCCTCTGAAATTAATTTGGAAACCATAGGATCTATCAATGTATTAAATTCGGATTCGCTATCTGTATTAGTGAGAACATGATATCCTGCAGTTTTAATAATATGATAAATCAAATGGGAAGTGGTTGACTTTCCATTAGTTCCGGTAATAACAACATTTGTCGAATCTGGAGAAAATTTCTTTATAGTGTGTGATAACGCGTAAGCATTAGCCAATTCGATTTTATCAGTGATGATTAATGGGAAGTTAAGTTTTTCGGCCATTTCAATTGCACAATCTTTCGGAGTTTGTGTAATCAAAGCAGCAATATTCTTATCAAAAGCCATTTCAATTCCTTTTTCATTAATCCAATGCCTTATAACAATATCTCCAGTATGTGCATCATTTAAAAAAGTGAATTTTCCTGTAAAACCGTCAATTGAGAAAAATTCATCATTTCCAACAAGTTTTCCGTTTATTGAATTAACCAAATCTTGAATATTCATATAATCACCCCAAAAAAATAAGAAAAATAATAATTAAAATATGTACATCTTAGCAAGAATGCCAATAATGCACAATGCTGCAGTAGCACCCCAATAAGTAAATATGATCTTTTTTTCAGACATGCCGTAATGATTTAATGTGTGATGCAGGGGTTCAACCGGCAATTTAATAATATGGGCTCTATGCAGAAGACTTACAACAACAGAAATGATAGGAACGCCCAATGCCAGAACTCCAAAGTAAGGAATATCACAAACCATTACTGCTGTGGCGTAACCGGTTCCCAATACAAAGGATCCTGTATCTCCCATAAATATGGAAGCAGGATATTTGTTGAATACTAAAAATCCCAAACATAATCCGGATAGAATTAAAAATACCGGAACGACATCCGCTTGTCCAAACAGATAACCATAAACACAACATGCAATGGAAGCGATGGCAACAATACCCGCAGCCAATCCGTCCATTCCATCAATCAAATTCACTGAATTAATACAACCCAATATTCCGATAACCACAACCGGAATGGCCAATAAGCCTAATTGAAATCCGCCCAAAGTTGTAACATAACCTGTAAATCCTAAACATAACCCTAAAACAATTTGACAAATAATCTTTTCCAGTTCCTCCGGTTCTGTTTTAATTGGAACTTCGCCGATTACCTCAACTTTACCTGCTTTAAGCAATTCTTCAACTTCTTCTTTTGCTTTTGGAGTTGCGACACGCACCTCCTCTTTAGGTTGGACCTCCAGTCTTCCCAAAGAGATAACTTCATTCGAACAATTGACTACAACTTTTTGGACTTCTTTAACCTTAAGACCAATCAAATCATCCACTAAACCTACAATACCTCCGGAAAGCATCATAAATGAAACGATTAAAATAGGAGTATTTTGATAATAAAGAGCGATAATGATGGAAATTGTGAATAAAAATGCTATTCCTCCCATTGTAGGAGTGCCAGCCTTATGCCTATGTTCACTAACTATAGGATTGTCTGTAATCCTTGCATTAATCAATATTCCCCTTACATAAAACGTGAAGAACATTGAAGCAAATAATGTTACTAAAAATAAAATTAACATATCTGTCATCATACCACTCAATAAATTGGTTATGTAAAATACTTTATTGATAATACTATATAATTATAACTTATAACACAAATTGACTCTTTCAAAAACTTTGTTGATTTGAAATTTTTTGATGAAAATTAGTTTTGAATTTT
>NZ_JAZRHE010000097.1:0-4322 GCF_045644645.1 Methanobrevibacter sp. | reverse complement strand
TACACTACTTTTTTTAGAACTTATAATAATTAAAGATTTTCATTCGTATAAAACGTAAAATATAGTTCGCATGCTTATCGATTTTTCCACTAAAACTCGAATTATAGTAATAATAAAAAGGAAAAATAAAAAAATATATCTTCTGGATATATCAGTAAAAATAACTAATTATCCAATGTTTCATCCGCATATTTAAATTTACTTCTTGAAAACAGCCAGACAATCAATGCCGCAACAGAAACCGCACTAGCTGCCATCATTACATATGACCATCCCCCTAATGACCATAGAAGAGATGCAAGAGCACTTCCTATAGCCCCAAATATAAAGTTATTCACAACAAAAACCGTATTCAGTCTGCTGCGCTCACCCTGAGATAAGTTAAACAATCTTGTCTGGGTCAAGACGCTTACTCCCTGAACTGCAACTGAAAGTACCGCTGCAACAATCACAATGGCAACTATTGAATCACTGAATGCAAAGCCGCACACCATACTAACAAGGCAAACCACAATGAACGCTCCGAGCGCAGGTATGCTCAAGCCTTTGTCCTGCAATTTTCCGATTCCCACACCAAATACTGCCGCTGTAAGACCTGCCAGACTTACAAGTCCAATTTGGAACGTGTTATAGTTAAACGGCTCTGCGGATAGAAGAAATGTTAAGGAAGTCCAGAATATGTTGAAAATCAAACCGAATATCAGTCCTGAGTGCAGCAATATGTTCGGCAAGGACCTATGATTTTTAAAGGTGGTAAAAACACTTGCCAAAAGTTTCCCATATGATTTGAACTTGTTTTTTGCAGGAATTTCCGGCAATACATAAATCATTACCAAAACCATGCCCAGATTCAAAGCGGCCGCTATTACATAAACTGATCTCCATCCCCAAAATCCCGCAATGATACCGCTTGCAAACCTTGAAAAGAGGATACCTGTTGTTATTCCAGATGATACAATTCCAACGATGTGGCCACGTTCATCCTCACGGCTCAAATCTCCCGCAAGTGGCAATATGATTTGACCGGAAATTGTTACAATCCCCATGCTGAAGAGTGACAGTGACAATATGATAAATGAAGGTGATATGGCACAGGAGACCAAAGCCAATACGGAAAGCACCATTACAAGGGTTATCATACGTTTTCTTCGAACAAAATCGCCCAAAGGCAAAATAAAGAGAATTCCCATCGCATACCCAATTTGGGTTGCAGTAACCAGAAGTCCCCCATTTGCCGCTGGAAGACCAAAGCCATCCATTATCTGGACAAGCAACGGCTGGGCCCAGTACAGATTACCTATTGCAAGACCAGAACATATCGCAAACAGTATCGCCAGGAATTTAGTCATGACTATATCATTATCATTCATATTATCGCACCAATTAAAATTTTCTAATCAAATATTTAAAAAATAGGGTATTTAAAGATAAAGTGGCATCAATGACATCTAAAAAACTTAATATTAAAACATATATAACAATAAACATGACTTTAAATCCGAAAAAACTTGCATATTATGAAAAAAAATATGAGCGAAACCCCCTAGAAGACACTCTCAAATTCATGAGCAACAAGTGGACACTGCATGTTTTAAGAGACCTGTTTTTAGGAAAAAGTCATTTCAATGAATTTAAAGTCAACAGACCCTCCCTGGACAACAAGGCACTGTCAAGATGCCTTAAGACAATGCAGGATAATGGCCTTATCTACAAGACAAATGAGGGCAATGATCCAAAAAATTCCCAGTATTTCCTAACCAAAAAGGGAAGGTCACTGAATAAGGTATTCTATGAACTGTTACTGTTTGCTCTTGAAACGGATGTCGACAACGAACATTATTCGGAATATGAAAAAAAAGAATTGAAAGAAATGTATAAGGAAATATTGGATTTGAAATGAAAAGAATAGATTTTTAAAAATCCATCTATTCCTGATTGCTTAAAAGAACACCACCGACTCCAACATTGTCAAATTTCCTTTCGTTGAACAGCACATATATCATTTCTATCGGAAGGCCTGTGACTCTTGAAGCGGATTCGCTGAATTCTTTTGCTAAAATTTCTTTTTGCTCTTTTGTTAATTCTCCTATATCAAAACTTATAACTGGCATATTATCACCAATTGAAAATTAAATTTTTCTAAATAAAAAGTTAATGTGGCATGAAAGCCACTTAATTAATAACTATACCCTCTTGAAAAAGCCACTATAATAACGAACTATTCGTATAAAACGTGTGATATAGTTCGCAACCTTATCATTTTCACATCATTAAAACTCCAGTAAAAGATTTGTTCTGCAGTTCTAATTACTTTTTTGAAAACGATGTTTGACATTGCAATATTGCTTTGACTTCATAAAATTGCTTTTATTTCAAACAATAACTATATCTACTTTCTGATTTAATAGAAAATATATGATTAATTCTTATAGTATAAAAAAAGTAAATTTAGAATGTAAAATATATACTAAAATTTATAGTACATTCAATATGTACTATAATTTATAATACATGCTAAAATTTATATTATACTTTTTTAGATTTCATTTTAATTTTTTTATATTTGTCAAAAACAACCTCATATCCTTTATTATAAAATGGACATGCTTTTATACATTCAGTGCAGCCTTCACTACATCCAATACATACATCTTCAATAAAACTCACAGTTTTAGTTTTTTTATCCAAAACTAAAGCATCATTCGGACATGCCTTAACACAGGAGTTACAATAATTGCAGTAATCGGGAATCCATTCATAAGGATTAATTTTCGTTTTAGGCAAGTTTTTAATATTGACTAATATAGCTGAAATTTTTTGATTGGGCCCTTTATTAGGACTGATCAGCAAACCACTCTTTCCAATGCCCCCCATTCCCGCTTTTTGAGCTAAATGTGAAAAATCTATAGTTTCTTCACGAGGATGGGCAACTAATGTTTCAAATCCCCTTAGTCTCAGGTAATCTGAAATCTTATAAGTTAAATTTCCAAAATCCCGGTATAATTCATCATTATATTCTTGAGCTTTAATGCCTGCGCCGGCATCATGAATGCATTGGCTAATCTCATAAGAAAATAGAATAGCGGAGTTGAAATCAAAATCCAAACCATGCATGAAATAATCTTTGATGCCATTAACATAAGCTATTTCCACAACACCCAACTGTTTCAAATACACTTCAAAATCCTCTAAAAATTCTTTTGTAACAGAATTTATTGGATTTATAGGATTTTCAATTTTTGATGTGTCTGGAAATGAAATATCCCCGCAACAAGAATTATTATTGGATTTAACCAATACGTCCTGGACCAATCCATCAAAGTTCCAATTATCCGCCATTTTAACAGCACCCACAACTACAGCCAGAGCCTATTTGAAAACCGAACTTCTTTAAAAAATTTCTATAATCAAATCTGTTCAATGTGGCCTCATCAACAAAGGACAAAATGCCAATATCATCCGCTAAAGTAAGATTTTTAAATGTTTTAAATGTAGAATCATTCAAAACGCTTTCTATAGTATTTTCACCAAATTTAAAAGCTATTTGTGCAAATGGGAACTCAAATGTATTCCTATCATCAATAACAACAGAGATTGTATCCCCTTTTTTAAGAACTATAAGATTATCCGTATCCGGCAATAACATAGCTATTTTAGCACCATCTTTAAGGGATTTGAATTCATCATAATTATTATTCGCCCAATTTTCCCAAACTTTATAATCAAAATAATCCATATTCATTCCTCTAAATACTTTTTAACTCATTGTTGATCTTATTTTTAATAATCTCAACACATTTTTCTCCATCGTCGTCCAATCTGAAAGGGTCAGTGGAAAAAACTTTGTGCTTTTTTAAAACATCTCCGACACCAACAGTTTTGGAAACATTGATTCCCTTATTATTAAGAATTTTATTCACACATCCGTTATCGCAACCGTTGATTGCAATGATTGGATATTTTTTTAGCATATCATCGTTTAATCCTTCAATGTCGGCTGATGTGGAACCCATACAAATTGATATTACATTATCGTTTTCCTTTTTACAATCCCCAACTGCTACACGAGATACCAATCCATTAGCACTCATTCCATTGCAGGAAGCTAAAGCTATTTTTTCTGTCATGTTATTACCACTCATAATAGTTTTTCAAGACTTTGTATAATTTCTTCATTGGCTAGTTTATAATAAATCCATTTTCCCTGTTTTCGTGCAGACAACACTCCTTCTTTTTTCATCATGTTCAAATGATGAGAAACCGTTGATTGGGATTTATCAATAACTTCCAATATCTGACAAACACACAATTCACCATTTTTC
>NZ_JAZRHE010000096.1:0-4126 GCF_045644645.1 Methanobrevibacter sp. | reverse complement strand
AATGAGAATGATACTGTTAAATCTAGTGAGGTTTCAGTTAATGTTACTCCTGTGGTTAACTTGACTGTTGTTAAGGTTGCTGACAGTGATGATGCTACTATTGGTGATGTGATTACTTTCACTATTACTGTGACTAATAATGGTCCTTCCGATGCTACTAATATTAAGGTTAGTGATATTCTCGATGAGGGCTTGGTTTTAGTCAGTGGTGATTTGGAGACTACTATTGAGTTCTTGGCAAGTGGTGAGTCTGCTGTGATTGTTGTTCAGGCTATGACTACTGCTAATGGTACTTACATGAATAGGGTTACTGTGAAATGTGATCAGAATGATACAATTAAATCTGCTAATGCTAGTGTTCATGTTTACAACACTGATTTGAAGATTAATAAGACTGCAAATGTGTCTAATGTTTCAGTTAATGATTTAATTAACTTCACAATTTCTGTTAAAAATCATGGAAGGTCAAATGCTACTAATGTTCATATTATTGATGAATTGGATGGTGCGTTTGAGTTTGTTGATGCTAGTGCAGGTTATAAGTTATCTGGTAATGTTGTTAGTTGGAATGTTCCTAATGTTGCTAATGAGACTACATACTCTGTATGGATTGTTGTTCGTGCATTGACTGATGGCACATTCGATAATGTTGCACATGTAAACTGTAGTGAGGAATCAACTGTTAAAAACAGTACTGCGACTGTTGTCGTTGTTCCTGTAGTTAACTTGACAGTTGAAAAAATCGCTAATGTAGTAAATATTACACTTGGTGGTGAAATCACATTTACAATTACTGTAACCAATAATGGCCCTTCCAATGCTACAAATGTTGTAGTGAAAGATGTGCTACCTGATGGTTTACAGTTAATAAGTGGAGATTTAAATACTACCATTGCATTATTGCAAAGCGGTGAATCTAAAGTAATTACAATTATAGCTAAAGCTGTATCAACTGGAAATCTTACTAATGTAGTTTCAGTTCATTCCGATGAAAACGCAACTGCGGTCGAATCAAATGTTACTGTCAGAGTAAATGATCCTAAATTATCCATTATTAAAACTTCAGATAATGAGTATGTATATTCAGGTAACCAAACTTCTTTCACTATTAAAGTGACTAACGAGGGTGATGTGGTGCTTACAGGCGTCTTTGTTGAAGATAAAATACCAGATGGTTTAGTTTATGACCATTTCATCGGCGCTAATTGGACTTATGATGGAACTAAGTTTTCATACAACGGTTCTTTAGATGTTGGTGAAAGTGTTGAATTAACAATTGTCGTAAATACAACTTATAGTGGTGAATTTACCAATGAGGCTACTGCAGGTTCCAAACAAACTTCCACTTCAGCTTCAAGCGCTAGTGTTCTTGTATACACTCCGGCATTGACCGTGCGTGAAATATCAAATAATCCGCTAGTTTTAGTTGGACAGGAAGTCAGTTTCACTGTTGTTGTTACAAATATTGGTGACTGTGAACTTACTGGAATTTACACTCTAAACAATTTCCCAGACGGTTTAATATATATTGGTTATGATGGGGATAACTGGAACAAATTAAATGATGGAATTTTGGGTGCTCCTAGTGGTGCTTGGACTCAAGATGGTAATAAGTTCAGTTACTCAGGTACTTTAATGCCTGGCGAATCTGCAAATTACACATTATACTTCAAAACTACTGTTCCAGGAGTATTTACTCCAGAAGTAATTGCTAATTCAGATTTAACTAGTGGTGCTTATTCAAATAACACAACTGTAGTTGTTGAACCTAATCTTGAATTAAAACAAGAAATTGACAAATCTTCTGTTTATGTTGGAGATAAGGTAACTATTAAAGTCACTGTGACAAATATCGGCGGTTGTGATCTCGGAGATGTTTATGTAATTGAAAACATTCCTGATGAATTGGAATATGATAGTTTCAAAGGTGAAGGATGGACCAAAGTAGGTAATAAATTTATTTACTCTGGTGTTTTAAGTGTCGGCGAAAGTGCAAGCTTTGAAATGATCTTCTACGCTATAAAAGAAGGTAATGCAACAAATACTGTTGTTGCAGGATCAAACATGACTAAAGAAATTAGTGATGATGTGTATGTGGAAGTGATTAATAAAACTACACCTGAGCCTACTCCGGAACCTGTTCCAGAAAACGATACAATCAATCACGAATCTGCGGTTGGTGAATCTGCAACTATGCATGCTACCGGTAATCCAATAATCTTATTGTTATTGGCAATCATGGTTATTATACCATTAAAAAGGCGTAAACACTAAAATTAAAATTTTTGGGAGTTTATACTCCCACTACTATTTTTTTTAAAATTTTTGACATAATCTTTTTTTTACTATATCTGTTTTGCTATGAAGATTATTTGTCATATACTTTAAAATTTCAGACTTTCAGTGTATATCTTCCTGTTGGTTTGTCTTCAACTGCATCTGATGTTAATTCGGAGGTGGTGTACTGATTTCAATTTGAGAAAATCTTTTTTGTGCTATTGGTTTTGTCGACTGTATTGTATGATTTTTTTGCATCTTTCACAATGCCGTTCATGACTGATTTGAAGTTGCCGTTTAATGATTTACAGCCTTCAAATAATTGAAGCACGGAACATTTCTTTGCAATAGATTGACTCTAAATTTAAGGAAATAAACTCCCGTATAATTTTTCTAAAATATCTTTTGATTTAGATAGATTACTTGTCTCATTTATCCCATTTTTCAGTAATTTTAATATAATTTAAATTAATATACTTCATTTAATTTTCATGTAACGATGTTAAAATTAGGATTATCATATTCTTTACGAGGTATTTCATTCCGCATAGGGGAAATAGGATAAAAAGAACCATGTCAATTGTAATGTATCTTTATGATGGGGATTATGTGTGTCAAGAACATTTGGTTTGGAAATATGAATGTGGAAATTCATGAATAAATAATTATGATTAACCGGGGATTTTGTATTGAAATGTTACATTATTCATATCATTTCATATTAAAACATAATTTGTTTAAAATTGAATGTAATATTAAAAAATTTAAATAGGATTAACTACATTATATTTTATTGATGGCATATGATAAATTTTTAAACAGATTAAAGGATAGGTACGCCGCTGTAACTGATGGTGTTTTTGCAATTGCCATGACAATTCTTGTTTTGGAAATTGCAGTTCCTACGGCAGCGGATATTTCATCAGGGGTTGCTTTGAATGAATATTTTATAAGTTATCTTGTTCCATCTATTTTAATATATTTCATAAGTTTTTATCTGGTGTATAATTTTTGGGAAAACACTGCTATTCTGTTTAATATTAAAAAAATAACCTATCCCATATTGACCCTGAATATGATTACAATGGCGGCAGTTTGTTTGATACCTTTTGCAACAGGTTTTCTTTTTAAATTTTACAATTATACTATTGTAAACATATTATTTTCATTGCTTATATTGGTAATCAGTTTATTGTATATATTAATATTTATATTGTTAATAAGGCATAATTTTAAAGATTATTATGATAAAAGGGATGAGATAAAGACTGCAGTGCATGAATCTTACGAAGACGGAATAGAACTGCCTAATTTAAAATTATATCTTAAGGGTGTTACATTAACTTTGTTCTATCTGTTGTTGGCGCCGCTCATCTCTTCATTGATATCCCTTGTCTTTGCATTCATATCTCCAATTGCCAGCATATTGTCTTTTTTATTGACTTTGATTTTAGTATTTTTCATTCGTATGAAACGTTTCGGCAAAGAAAGTTCAGGGGATTTGAATGACGATGAAAAGGAATTCCTCGCCGATATTCAAGAAAGCATTTACGGTAATGAACAGTAATAATATTGCAATTGGTAAAAGATACATTATGGGTTAATATCTAAAATTTAGGGTTAACATATTCCCGTAGGAAAGATGTTTTACTTACAGCTCTTCTGACAACATTTCTGTAATAAAATTTGGAGTCTATGCTTAATATAAATTTGTATGATGATGATATTTTGTAGTAGAATATTTGCAATATTATCAATTTTCGATTGAACATATTGGTATTTTTATTGAGCAGTTTTTAATTTAATTTCTGATTGATATTTTAACTAGTTTTTAATTTTTTTATCATTT
>NZ_JAZRHE010000095.1:0-8907 GCF_045644645.1 Methanobrevibacter sp. | reverse complement strand
CAATGTTTGTTTTGATATTTTTTAATCATTATTTTTAAATAATACTTTTGGATTTCTTCATAAATTAGTTGTTTTAAATAATGCAGTCTATTTTTGGAGATATATTAAAAAACAAGACAAGTATTACTTTTCATTTTCGTAATACTGTTTTCAAAGTAATATAACACTGTTAATAAGGGTATTTTTCATATCTTGGAGTTATTTGAGGAGTATCCTATAAAATAAGAAAAGATTATTTTACATATGTGTTAAACTAGAATTTAAAATTCCAATTTAACACTTTTCAAATTTTGGAGGCGAATTTTAGGTAAACCTAAAAATCATCCTCATGTTAATATTGTTGTTAAGGATATATAAATGTTTTTATAATTGTGAATGTATTAAGTTCATGTTGTTTTATATTATTTGCATCAATCTTTAAGTTTGTTATTTTAATTGGATGCTTTTTTTTTAATTTATATGGTTAATAATTTTAATAACTTATTTGATTTTTTTTAAAAAAATATTACTCAATCATAAAAATTTATAACACTGTTAATTAATGTAGGGGATAGTATTAAATTATTACTTTTAATTTTTATATAAATGGGGGGTTTATAATTGGTATTGAACTTAATTAGCTACTTTAATGGTCGTATCATATTTTTCATGAATTTAATACTAATTTGAAAAGTATTACTTTTTATCAATTTTTTATATAATCTGTAATAACTACTTTTATATATTTATTACTCAATAAAGTAAATGTAGATATTCTATATTAATTATTGAATATCTTTTCAAATTTTGGAGGCGATATTATTAGAAAACAGGTTGTTTTGTTTATCACACTGATTGCTTGTTTAATGCTCGTAATCGGTGCGGTATCTGCAGAAAATACAGATGCCCTTTCTGATTCTCAAAATAGTCTTCCTACAGGTAATGATGTCTCAGATGTAATTGCTGATGCTGATGATTCAAAGGTACTGGGAGTTGACTCTTCCAATCCGGTGTCAGTAAATGTGAAAGTTAATTACGAATATTCTGATGATGCGGCTAATTTGGTTCCAGATTTTTATGTAGTTTCCGATAATCAGTATCTTAACTTTACTAAGACATATGATGTAAATAATAGGAATTATGTTATTAGTATAGACAATTATAATGGAAATTCTTTAGATATTTCCGCTATGACAGCCGGTTATGGTACTGAAATAAAAACTGTTGATGGTGCCGAGTTAACTAAAATCATTTCCTTTGATTTAAAAGCTAGTGAAGCTTATAAATTGGGAAGAACTGTTACTGAAATTGCTGATAACAAATTAGATTTTAGAAATGCAGATGATGTTCTTGCAATTACCACCGCAGGCGTTGCAAAATATAACGGTAAACTTAGTGAAGATGCGATGGAAGCAATTGTTAACTATGGAAAAATAGATTACAGTAATGTGATAATGTTACGTCAAAGTGCTACTGATCCTGTTGACTTTGCTTTTATTGTTAGACAAGGAAACAATCTACAAGCTATTGTTTTCCAAAATGCATCTACTAAATATTCTTATTTAGGAACTATTTCTGAAAATATGACTAAATCAGAATGGAATAAATATTATAATGCAGTCGTTGGTGAAAATGCATGGGCATTTGCAAGTTTGGCAAATGGTTGGTCTGCAGGTGTTTCTAGAGAAATACTTCAAGAGGCTGCTTTCCATGGCCACATTTGTGAAGGTACTTTAGGCGGATACAGTATTATTCAGGCTTTATTGAAATTCTATCCTCCTGAGCAAGAAACTAACCCTGGTGGAGTAGGTTCTCCAGCAGACGTTACTGCTTACAAGGTACTTGGAGTCCCTGGCGGATCTGATGATGATGCAGCAATATTCTTTTTAGATGATACAATCGGTAAAACCGGTTATACTGGTATGAATACCACTAACACCGGTGCTACTGAAAATATGATTGGTTTTATTAAATGGAATTCCAAAGCAAAAACCGGTGATTTAATCATCATGTCATTTAATTCAACTAATCTCAAAAAAATGTTTACTAAAGAAACCGGAATTGACCCTGATGCAGGTAGTTTAGAAGAACTCAAATACTGCTCCTGGTGGATTAACCAAATCAATACCAGTCCTGAAAACTTGGTCGATATATTATACGAATTCACTGGATTGAACCAAGAACAATACAATTGGTTAATGGGAACCACCGAAAACGTAACTTATGATGGCGAACCAGCAGAATATGGTCTTGACGGGCATGGTTTAGATTTAGAATATATTTTATCTTTAGGCCTTGCTAAAGCTACAAGAGCCACTCCTGCTGATAACAGTCAATCTAAATTAAGCGATGCTGAAATTAAGCAAATCGGTATCGATGCAGCAAACGAAGCCAAAAGAATATTTAAAGAAGAATTAGGTGTTGAAATTGGTAGGGATAATGTAGACTTCCTCGCATTAACTGATGCAGGATATGCTTTCTTAAATGGTCAAGACACTGTAATTGCACGTGATGGTCTTTATGAAGTATTTGGTGGAACATTATACAGTCAAAACTTATTAAGCCTTCACCAAGCTGTATGGAAACCATTATGGTTTGCATTTGCAATCCGTTATCCTGATTCTGATTTAGTCAACATGATTTATTTAAGATATAATCCGGACACTAAAGACTTCTTTGTTGGAGATCTTGACGGCAACAGAGTTGTTGACATTGGATTTGAAACATTAAATAACAGTGCTAAATTAAGAGCTATTGAAAAATCATTTGTCCCTGATGGAAACTGGTTTAATATACAAACCATTATAAACGCATGGAACGAACATCCAATATTCGATCAAATGGCAACCTTCCTATACCATGCACACGTATGTCCGGGTGTACAGCCGGGATTCTTCATAACTGATTACATCCAAGAGAAATACCCATTAGGCGAAAATGAATCCTACACATACATTGCATCCAACATCTTCTGTAAGGATGATAGTTTAACCTATTTGTTAGATTTATCTCCAGGTTTAGGCACTTTCTATGTACAGAAATTACCTTCCAATGAAACAGTTTCCCCATATATCCCTGGTGGAAACTATCAAGGCGTTCTCGTTGTATGGGACGACAATCTTAAAATAGGTAGGGCATCAACTGTAAGTTTCAAATGGGCAACCATTGACAACAGTATGTACGCTACCTCTGAAGGTGCACGTGCTAACCAAATCAGAGCATACATTAATCTTTATGCGGGTGTTGATGATCCTCATATCAAATCACTTCCTGTTGTTTCAACAGATGATGAAAGATGGATTACAGAAGAGCAATTCAACACATTAAGACAAGGTGCTGGTGAGGACTTTAATGCAATAACTTACTTGAAAAGTTTAGATAATGTTACTAAAGAGGATCTATTGAAATCTATGGAAAAGGCTAAAGATAACGGCAATTCTAACGGAAACGGTAATTCCAATAGTAATTCCAACACTAACTCTAATAGCAATTCCAACAGCAATTCCAATAGTAATTCCAACAGTAACTCTAATTCAAACTCTAACAGTAACTCAAACGCAAATAGTAATTCCAATGCTCCAGCTTCCAGCTCAACAAATGCCGTTTCATCTTCAAGAGGTGTTGGAACTTCAGATGCAACTGCAGCTGGTGCTCCGGCTGATAGTGAATCTTCCGATGATGTTCAATCTCAAGATTCTAAAAACAGTCCAAGCAAAGCAAAATCATACGAAGTTTCAAAAACTCCAGCCACTAAATCTGCTGATTCAAACAGTTTGATTTATGCTGTAGTCGGTGTTTTAGCTATTGGTGCTGTACTTGGTTTCGGATTTATGAGACGTAGAAAATAAGTAAATTAACAAAAGCAATGACTCTTTATGGAGTTATTGTCTTTTTTTATTTTTTAGGCAAATTTTAAGAGTTTTGGTGATTAAATGAATTATAAACATTTATCTTTATTGATTTCAATAATTTTTACTGTATCTTTTATTTGCGGTGCAGTATGTGCTCACCCGGGTCATGGTAGTGAGTATGTGGAGGAGGTGCAATCCAGTACACCCGCACCGGCGGTTTCAGAGGCCCCTAGTTCATCCAGTGGCTCTAGCTCATCAGGTGGCTCTAGTTCTTCAGGAAGTTCTGCTTCCAGTTCATCAAGTGATTCTGCTTCTTCAGGTGGATCAAGTTCCGGCTATTCTGGAGGTTCAGGTTCTAGTTCTGGTCATGGTTCAAGTTCTTCAGGAGGGTCCGTTTCTTCAGGTGTTTCGCAATCAGGCAGTCCAGATTCATCTTCTAGTTCATCAGCAGATGTTTCTGGGGTGAAGGATAATTCAAGTAATTCCAATGTTAATCAGACAAACAATACTACCAATGCTTCAAATGAAGTTGTCAATGAGAATAATGACTTATTCAGCTTGAATAATATATTGCTATTGGTATTGGCATTATTTTGTGGATTTGCTATAGCAGTTATTTTCTCTAAATTAATTTCTAAGTAACTGGTGATGGCATGGCTTCAAGTTTGGTTTGGTCTTTGGGATTCATTGTTTCCATAATCCTTTTTTCAGTAATTATTGCATTGATTTTTAACTTTAATGGCAGTTCCAAAAAGGCTTTGGCTAAATTCTCTGTCATATCTTTTATTGTTACAGGGGTTATGATTTATTTCATGAGCTTATTCAAAAATCAATTAGGTTTAATATTTGGGATTTACAGTTATACATTGTTATTTTTAATTGCATTTATTCTAATTTTCACTGGATATATTTTATCTAAAGAAAAAAACTTTAAAAATTCTTTCAAAAAGGTGCTTTTATTATCTTACATGTCTTTCATGCTAATCGGATTTGTATGCATTATGTCAAATAGTGATTTATTCGGATTCAACTCTTTGACATTGGGTTTGTTTACAACAATTCTGTTTAACTTATTAATTTGGGTAGTATTTTATGCAGTTAATAAGTTTAATTTAATAAAAATTTCTTATAATTCGTTTGGAAGGTTATATTTTATTTGTGGAGTATATTTGTTGATAGTTTCTTTATTCCTTCCGAATATCATGTCATTGGATATGAAAAGTATGAAGCCTATAAACATTGCTTCTATTGAATCAATGATTTTTACAATAGTTTTCCTAATTGTTGTGGCAATTTGCGGTTTATGGTATTATAAAAAAAATACTTTATTAAAATAATTATTATGGGGTGATTTGTGTGGTGAGTATTCCTGGAAGCGAATTATTAACAGCGGCTTTGAATGTTGTATCTCAAAGTCTTCAGATTCCAGTAATCATATTCTTGCTTATATTTGCTGTTTTCGCTGTTTTCGCTTTTGGAGGACTTATTTCGGATTATTATAGTCGTGTTAAGTTAACTCGTGAGTATAAAGAGGAGTTGGTGTTTTCTCTTGTCAATGCCAATTCTGTTGATGAACTGATGAATTTAGTTGATAATTCTAAAATTTATGATAATCAAAAGGAAGTGCTGCTGAAGATAATCCATGCACATTCTTTATCTGCCGATTCCCGCGAAGCTTGGGCTTTAAACTTAATTGAAGAGGAAGAAGTAATAATGGCAAAATCCCTTGAAAAAGTGGACATTGTTACTCGTATTGGTCCTACCCTTGGTTTGATGGGTACCTTAATTCCTATGGGGCCGGGGCTTGCGGCATTGGGTAACGGAGATGTTACAACATTGGCCACTGCAATCATTGTTGCATTCGATACAACTGTTGTGGGTATCGGATCCGGTGCTGTAGCTTATGTTATCTCAAAAGTCAGACGCAGATGGTATGAGGAGTATTCTTCTAATCTTCAATTGTTTGTAAATGCTGTTCTGGAGAATTTAAATAAGTAGGTCGGATGCTTTATGATTCGTAGAAGAAAAGGAAAATTTTTAAATCAGGGCGAAGAGGATCCCATGGCAGGAACATCCAATCTTGTTGATGCAATGCTCGTAATTGCTGTTGGTTTACTGGTGTTTTTAGTCATCTCATGGAATATGCAGAACATCGTATTTAATGATAATATGGATGATCAGCAAAAGCAAAAGGTAAGGGATGCAATCAAGGAAGTTTCCCAAATAGACCAGGGTAAGGAATTGGAAGGAGCTCCGGATATCAGTAAATCCTCTGGAGAAGGTTATACAGAGATGGGTAAGGTATATAAAGACTCGGATACGGGTAAATTAATAATGGTCGAGGGTTAATATTTAATTAACTCTCTTTTTAATCTTTTTTTATTTATTTCAGTAATTTCAATAATTATATTACTTGTGTTGCATATAATTTAATTAATCATGATTGAAAAAATAGAAATTACTCAAAGATTTAATTTTAAACGCCTTAATCGCCACTATGAATGTTTTACAATTGATTTTGTGAATAATATGGCTTATTATAAGATTTCAGAGAGGGGCAGTGGCGATAAGTTTTTAGAGGAAAGTAGCTTATGCGATGATTCCTGGATTGATATTCTGGTTGATTTGAGGCGCAACATGACTAGCGAAATCCATAAGTTCAGTTTTGAAGAATCTGATGAGCTGATTCATGAATTTATCAGTTTAAAGCTATTTGATGGTTTTGTTTCAGAGGAATTTTCCTATTTCGAGAAGTTGGAGCTGATTTATTCATGCATTGTCATCATCTACTCGACAGATGGCTTCGAGGAGTATTCATTTAAGAACAATTTCCCGAAAGATTGGATTAGGTTCGGGGAGCTTTTAAAGGATTTCTTCAAATTCGATGTTCTGCACCTGAACTATCAAAAGCAGCTGGCCACTCCACTATACTACACATTAAAAGAAGACGGAGTTTACTTCGGTGAGGACAGATTGGAAATAAAGGCCATCGAGTTTGGACATTACAGGTGCTATCCTTATGAAATGCCAAATCCGAGATTGATTGTCAATTTTGATGAAAATACTATTGCGGGATATATAGATAAGGATTTGACGGATAAGGATAAGGAGCTGATTTTAAATCTTTTGGAAAAGTATCATGTTTATTTGTGGACGCAAAGCGATTATCATCTAAAATCAAAGAATCATGACCCTGAAGACCTTGAAGGATATGACTGGTATTTGGAGATTGTCTTTAAGGGGGATGTAGTCTGGCATCTGTTCGGATATAATGACTATCCCGACACTTATGTTCACCTGGCTCGTGAAATAATGGCCATCACCCAAATGGATCTGCTTGAAATAAACACTATCGATGAGGCAAACATTAATTTATTTGAAGAATACGGAAATTCCAAATTAGCTTGATTTTTTCATTAATTATTTATATTTAAAAAAAGATAATTAATACTATTATATTAATTTGATTTTTATAGTGATTATTATGTCAGAAGTATCATCAAAAGAATTATACGAGTTTAAGAAAACCTTAAAGGAATTGGCTCAAAAGAGAGGAAGAGGTACAGAGCTTGTTTCCGTTTATATTCCACCAACCAAACAATTGAGTGATGTTGGTAAGCACATGAGAGATGAAATGGGTCAGAGTGCTAACATCAAGAGTAAACAAACAAGAAAAAATGTACAATCTGCCATTGCAGTAATTTTAGAAAGCATTAAATTATACAAACAGCCTCCGGAAAACGGTCTGGTTTTATTTGTGGGCATGATTCCTAAAGGCGGTCCGGGCACTGAAAAAATGGAAAAGTATGTTATAGAGCCGCCCGAACCGGTTACAACCTATTGGTATAAATGTAACAACGAATTTTTCTTAGAGCCATTGGAATACATGATTGAGGAACGTGATGTCTATGGTGTGGCTGTAATTGATAGAAATGAAGCTACATACGCTACTTTAAAAGGTAAAAAAGAAACCATCCTTGGTCATTTGACCAGTGGAGTTCCTGGAAAACACAAAGCAGGTGGTCAATCACAGAGGAGGTTTGACCGTGTCATCGAGGATCTTGCTCACCAATTCCTGAAACGTATTGGGGACCATATGAATGAAGCATTCCTGCCCCATAAGGATGATTTGAAAGGAATCATTATTGGAGGGCCTGGTTTCACTAAAAAGGATTTCTATGAAGGGGACTATCTTCAATACGAACTCAAGGATAAGGTCATGTCTATAGTCGATACCTCTTACACTGGTGAAGAGGGCATTCGTGAAGTCATTGCAAAATCTGCTGATGATTTGGCAAATCTTGATGTGATGCAGGAAAAGAAGCTCGTTCAAAGGTTCATTCAGGAATTGAGAAAGGATAAGGGACTTTACTCATACGGTGAAGAGGAAGTCAGAAATAACTTGATTATGGGTGCCGTTGACGTATTGCTTTTATCTGAAGATTTGGCAAGTATGCGTAAGACCTTTGCATGTCAAAATTGCGGAACACAAAAGCAGTTCACCGTTAAGACTCAGGCTGAAGCGGACAATCTTGAAGAGAGATGTCCTAACTGTAATGATGTGCTGAAAGAAGAGTCTTCAATGGATTTGGCTGATGAATTTGTGGAAAAAGCTGAAGAAATGAATACTGCTGTTGAGTTTATTTCCACTGAAACTGAAGAGGGAATGCAGCTTTTCAGGGCATTTGGTGGTATAGGCGCAATCTTAAGGTATTATGTTGAACATTAGCTGTTATATGAATTTGGAGATTTATCCAAATTTTTTATAATGCTTCTTTTTTTCTTTCGCTTTTTTGGAGTGTAATATTCGTTCAGTCCTTCTTCAATGCGTATTCTATTAATCAATCTAAAAAATAATTCCTTGTCAACTGGTGTTTCTTCATTCAGCTCCAGATATAGGGAGTGCATATTTCTATTTTTTGTCAAATACCTTTCTTTCAACTTATTGTATTGGCTTTTTGTAATTTTATTATGTTCCATCAACTTCAACCTTTGTTTTGTAATTTTGTCTACTAAAATTCAAATTTTGCTAGACATTAATACTTAATATATTAATTATCGTATATAAAGAAATATG
>NZ_JAZRHE010000094.1:0-4059 GCF_045644645.1 Methanobrevibacter sp. | reverse complement strand
CAAACATTCACCAATTATAATTAAGTTTTCAAAGGCTAAAAACCTTTTGGATTTTGGCTTTAAAAAACAAACAAAAAAATTTTTCAAAAAATTTGAAAAAGAAAGCAAACAGGATATAAATTCAAATAACTTAATTAAATTCATTGAATATAGTTATAGTTATGCTAAAACATCTTTAAATTTATATTCAAGTAAATATTCGAAGAAAATGTACTCGCAACCTGCATTATTCACTATTATTGCATTGAAAACTTATTTAAATTTAACATATAGAGAAATAGTTGAATTTATTAGCTTTTCAGAAAAATTGCAGATATATTTGAAGATTAAAAGAGCTCCAGATTATTCTACTCTTCAGAAATTCTTTAAAAGGATGCCAACTAACATGTTTGAAAGAATAACAAAGCAAATTATTGATAATTTAGGTTTACAACCTAAATTAGTTGCTTTAGATGGTAGCGGATTCACAAGCGACTACGCAGACAAATATTACTCAAAAATACGTAGCCAAGACGTGAAAAACTTCACTAAATACCATATTGCAGTGGATGTAGATTCAAGAATAATACTCTACTCACAAGCAGTAAAAGGACCAAGACACGATGTAAAATTTGCAATAGCATCAATAAGAAGTCTAAAAAAATACAATCCACAGTTCATAATAGCAGACAAAGCATATGACTCAAATGCAATAAGAACATGTATCAATGAAGAAATAAAAGCCTTAGACCAAATACCACTCAAATCCAATTTCAAACATGTGGTACAGAAGATTAAGCATCAAAACATTCAAAAAAGAAATATATTCAAGAAGAAACAACATAGAAAGCGTATTCAGCGTAATAAAAAGAAAATACTCTGGAATTAACAAAAGTAAGAGTACACGATTACAAAACAAAGAAACAAGACTAAAAACATTAGTTTATAATATAGACCAATCAACAAAAATTTAAAAAATGATTTCAACAAGGCGGGATTAACCATAAAGTTATAGTGTAATGAATTACAAAGATTTCTATTAGAGTTACAAAATTAGGTAGTTGAAAATGAAATATGATTTTTTGATAGTTGGTGCAGGTCTTTTCGGAGCAGTTTTTGCACATGAAATGACTAAAAAAGGTAAAAAATGTTTGATTATTGAAAAAAGGGACCATATTGGGGGCAATATTTACACTAAAGAAGAACATAACATTAATGTACATCAATATGGAGCCCACATTTTCCATACAAACAATAAAGAGGTTTGGGATTATATTAACCAATTCGCTGATTTTAACAGGTATACAAATTCTCCTGTTGCAAACTATAAAGGGGAATTATTCAACCTCCCGTTCAATATGAATACTTTTTATCAGATGTGGGGTGTAAAGACACCTGAGGAGGCCAGAATGATGATTGAAAAACAAAAGGCTGAATCAAGAATTGAAAAACCCCAAAACCTTGAGGAGCAAGCAATCTCTTTAATTGGTAGAGATATTTATGAAAAATTGGTGAAAGGCTACACCGAAAAGCAATGGGGCAGAAAGTGCAGTGAACTGCCAGCATTTATCATTAAACGATTACCTGTAAGATTTACTTTTGATAATAATTACTTTAATGACCTGTATCAGGGCATTCCTATTGGTGGTTATACAAAAATCATTGATAAAATGCTTGAAAATATTGAAGTTAAGTTAAATACAGATTTCTTTGACGATAAGGAAAGATGGTTAAACATTGCAGATAAAATCATTTTTACAGGCATGATTGATCAGTATTATGATTATTGTTACGGTGAACTTGAATATAGGGGTTTGAATTTTGAATTTGAAACATTGGATGTTGAAAACTACCAGGGGAATGCAGTCATTAACTATACTGATGCAGAAACACCATTTACAAGAATAATAGAACATAAGCATTTCGAATCTTGCGATTCACCAAAGACAATTATTACAAAGGAATATCCTAAATCTTGGTCTAATGGAGAAGAGGCGTATTACCCAATAAATGATGAAAAGAACTCTAAATTATATGAAAAATATGTTGAACTTTCAAAAAATGAAGATAAAGTAATATTTGGTGGTCGTTTAGGAATGTACAAATATTATGATATGTGGCAGGTTATTGATGAAGCATTAAAATTGGTTGATGAATTTAATGGTTAAATTAGGTTGTTTCACTTAAACTTTGTTTGGAATCAATTTAAACAATTTAAAGTGTTGATTTAATCATTTTTATAGTTATAAATTATAATGGGGTGTTTTTATGATTAAAAAAGTAGGTGTTATTGGTGCAGGGTCAATGGGAACTGCAGTGGCCAGAACTATTGCTGTTAATTCAAAAGTACTAATATATGCAAGGCGTGAGGAAATTTCAAGGGACATAAATGAAAATGGTTTTAACTCCGAGTATTTTCCAAATATTAAGTTAGATGACAATATTTCCGCAACATCTGATTACACTCAACTAAAAGATATGGATATTATTTTTTTATGCACTCCTTCTTCTGTTGTGAGGGATGTGGTAAGCAAATTAAATGGGATTGTTGGTGAAGATTGTATTTTTGTTAGCACTGCTAAAGGAATTGAAAAGGAAACTAATAAAAGAATGACTGAAGTTATAGAAGAAATAATTAACCGTCCGGCAGTTGCATTTTCAGGACCAAATATTGCATCAGAAATGGTTAACGGTTTATATGCTTCAACAACTATTGCATGTTCCGATAATGGCTGCTTGGATAAGGTCAAATCGGTTTTAGAATCAAATATTTTTAAAGTCAATACAAATAATGATGTAATCGGCACTGAATTTTGTGGAATTATTAAAAATGTAATAGCAATATCCCAGGGAATTTGTGAAGGTATGGATATAAATAATAACGCGAAATTCACGGTTTTCACAAAAAGTTTTAATGAAACTAAAGATATTATTGAAAAATTAGGTGGGACAAGATCAGTAGTGGATGATTATTGCGGTTTTGGGGATATTGTGACCGCATCAACATTAACTGTCAGTAGAAACCATACTCTTGGCGTGTTGCATGGGCAACGTATTATAATTGATGAAAAAGCGTCAGGAGTATTATTTGAAGGTAAAAATACTACTGTAATTCTAAAACAATTATTTGATGAAGCTGGAGTTAATTCTGTGACTCTCAACTTTGTTTATGATGTTATAATTAATAGAACAAATCCTAAAATTGCATTTAATGATTTATGGGAGAATATTTAGTGATTTTATGATTTTTGCAGCAATATTGGCGGGTGGAATTGGAAATAGGTTGGATTTGGGTATTCCAAAGCAATTTTATGAAATTAATAATAAGCCTTTATTGATTTATTGTGTCGAACAATTCTTAAAAGTTGATGGATTGGATAAAATTATTGTTTCATCGCCTGTTGACTATTTAGATAAAACCAGGTCTCTAATTGAGGAATATTTTGGGGATAATGATAAGCTTGTTGTTATTGGGGGTGGCGAAGAGCGTAAGGATACTATATTGAATTCTATTGATTATGCAATGTTAAACGGTGCTGATGATGAATCGATAATGGTTACGCATGATGGTGCTAGAATTTTTGTTTCCCCTGAATTGATTAAAAATAGTATTAAGCATGCTAAAAAATATGGTGCTTCGAGTCCTGTAATTCCTGCAACGGATGTTATTTTTCAATGTGATGAAGAACATTCTTTGACTAATATTCCTGAAAGAAAGTATTTGGTTCATGCTCAAACACCTCAATCTTTCAATATTTTTAAATATATGGATATTTATAATGATTTGACTTCTGATGAAATCAGTTTATTGGATGAAGCTATGATGCTATTCCATCTTAGAAAAGAGAGTATTTTCCTTTTTGATGGTGATTCTTTAAATTTCAAGATAACTAAGCCATTAGATTTGGAAATAGCTAAAGCCATTATAAATGAAAAAGATCTGTAACGATTTTCAGATTAAAAGGTTTGATATTGTAAAAATTGTGACGTTCCAATATGATATTGAAAAGATTGTTTATGTCATTGGATAATTGACAGAAACCCCATATTTTTGAAAAAAACAAAACATTTAATATTAAC
>NZ_JAZRHE010000093.1:0-5558 GCF_045644645.1 Methanobrevibacter sp. | reverse complement strand
ATAATTCCGATTTTTAGAATAAGAAGACAAAAAACAAATAAATTTTATTTTACTTTTTGTTCACCAGAAGCTTCAACTGCTATTGTTGATTATTTGATTAATTTAAATATTGATTTAAAACATGAGGATAAACTTTTTAAAATTAATTTATATTATTGGAATAAATATTTTAATTATATTAATAATGAATTGAATTTAGGTAAAGTTGGTGAATATAATAAATTTAGAAGCCATATGCTTAGAAAATTCCATGCTTCTTCATTATATAATAGTAATAAAGGTTTTACATTATCTGAAATTGATGCACTCCAAGGTAGGGGTAAAAATAGCACTCATTCTTCATATTTTATGGAAAATCCGAATATACTTAGGGACAAATATATTAATTCATTAGATGTAATTAAAATATTTTAATTTTAAAAGAATAACAATATGTATGTCTGTTCAACATTTTATCAGATTACATTACTTTTTTAAATAATTAACCTTAAAAATAATTATTAGTATTAGGTGAAAATTATGGGTTTATTTTCAAAGGACAGTCCTGCGGAAAAAAAATTGAAGGAGTTGACTGGGGGCCGTATTTTAAGCATTTCTTTCATTGATAGGCTCAAAAGCAATGGCCTTGATTCAAATGTGGGGATTAAAATCAAAAAACAGCTAAAACAGGAAATCAGGAACGGTGCTGTTAATGAACATAATGTGGAATCCAGACTTAATGAGTTGATAAATAGGCATTCCAATAAGAACACCACTTCCACTAATCAAAAAAAGTGTCCGAAATGCAATGAATCACAGGATGAGGTTAATAAATTCTGCATAAGCTGTGGATATGAGTTTAAAGCTGAAAAAACATGCCCTATTTGCAATGAAGCACAGGACATGGATAATGCTTATTGCATAAGCTGTGGTTATGATTTCAATGATAAAAGAGTTAAGCCAATTTTTAAGAATTGTCCTAACTGTAATAAGAAAGTGTTTAATATATCTAAAACCTGCATCGCCTGTGGGTATGATTTTAAAAATGAAGAAATGCCTGATGATGCTATCATCTGTCCAAACTGCAATAAAAAAACCAAAAAATCATCCAAAAAGTGTCCGAACTGCGGATATGATTTTACCATAAAAAGAGTGTCTGTTTTAGTTGACAATATGAGAAAATTCAATTTTCTGTCAAATTATGAATTTAACCTTAAAACCTGTCCTGACTGCAATACTAAATTCTTGAAAACAGATCCGTTCTGTTTCAACTGCGGTGCAAGTGTCGTTACAAATCAAACTATTAAAAATGATAATCTGGAAGTTAAAAACGGCAAACTGGTTGCCAAAGAAGAATCTAATCAAGATGAATTAAAAGACCTCGAAGCTTTATATTCACACACTGTTCAAAGCAGATATGCTCCATCATTTAAGTTTACTTATGTTTTATACTTGGAGGAATTTAGAAAAAATCCAACTAAGAAATTTTCAGATAAAACTGCCAAACGTTACGATACAACCGTAAACAAGCTTAAAAAGCAGGCCATGGATGATGAGTTCATTGAACCTGCTTCACCTCTGAGCGTTGCAAAAGACTCAAAGGTAAGCGATTTAAAGGAAATCCTGAAGGAACATAACCTTAAGGTTTCAGGCAAAAAGGATGAGCTTATTGAAAGGCTGGGCGAAAACCTCACGGATGATGAGCTTAAAAAGTATTTCAAATCCAAATCATATCAGATAAGTGAAATGGGATTGGATTTTCTATCTAAAACAACTTATATCATTTATATCCATGAGGACAGGGAAATTTCAAGGGCATTTTCATCATATGAGATTTCAAAGATTTTTGAAGAAAAGCAATATTCCATTGAAGAAATTCAGGATATTATTTTAGGATATTTGAAAAGGATTTTCGATGATAAATTGTCTCAGGAACTTTGGGTTGATTTTAAAATATATGCAAATGCAATAGCTTCAGTTCTGGAAGATAAAAATGAATTAAAAGAAGCCTTAAACATCCGTCTTAAAGTCTTTTTATTTGACATCAACAATTTTTCAATTGTTACTGCAAGACCTGACCCAAGAAAAACAAAACTTAAACAGAAGGACATGTCAAAATTAATGGAATTGATGCATAATTTATCACTGCCAATTGATGAGCTAAAAGAAGTATTCAACCAGTCCTACGGAGAAGTCCTCTTTAAGATGGCAATCACCAAAGAGGATTCATTTGTTTATCTTTTAAAGATTTTCAGTGGTGAAGACCTCGATAATGTTTCACGTGAAATAAATGAAAGTTATTCTAATCCTTATTGATTTCAGTATAGTTTTCTTTAAAACTATCTAATATTTCACGCATTTTTTTATCTTTAGCAGCTTCAAAGCCACCTTTCAGGATTGAAATTATTGATGCAATTTTATCTTCAGGGCTGAAAACATTATTGGTTTCAAGCAGTATCTGGTCATAGCTTGGAGGATATGAAAAGTCCTTTTTGAACTGCTGTTTTATTTCTTCTCTAAGGTCATAATCAATGAAGTCTCCTAAAATCAATAAGATATCCTGTGCCATGGTGTTTCCCATCACCAAGCCGAAAGTTATTGCGTCCTGGTCTTTTTTACTGTTACTTGCGAATTCATTTATTAAGATGTTATTGAATGATCCGTAGTTTTGATAGCCGTGAGGTACAAATCGCCCTTCACAGGTATGTGCACAGTATTCATTTGTAAGTCGTGCCAGTGGGCTTCCGATTAATGCAAACCATGCAAGCGCCTCTATTGCATCGCTTTTGGAACATCCCCATACATACATCAGAATCTGTTCGAAGATTTCAGAAAAAAGGTGGTGTGAAAGTTCATGGATTAATGTGGCAATCTGTTTAGCGTCATCCAGCCTGTCATCGACTCTTATGATGTTAAACGAATAGCTTCCAAGCTCAGCACCGCTTGATTTATAACTTATTTTACTATAAGCTTGTGCTAAGGCTTTTATCTTATTTAGAATAGTCATTTGCCTTTTGTTCAGATTGGTATTACTATAGTATTCTTTTAAGTAGTAGTGACCCATGTTTGTAATGTTTTCAATTATTGTATTGTATCCTTCAAGGGTTATCTCATCAATCTTTTCGAAATTGCTTTGGGTGAAAATATCCTCGAAGTTTTCATAGCTTTTGATTTCAAGATATTTCCTTTTAATCAATACTTCACCGCATTTTTCACAGTTGTTGTTATCATCACTATTTTCATAACCACATTTGGAACAGAACACCATGTTAATCACAATTTATGTTTTTGTTTTTCATGTAAAATAAAGTTAGGTTTTTATCACTATACTAATAGTAAATTTTTACTAGTATTATAAACAAGATGAAAAAGATATGTCATATTAAAAACATAATAATCTATTAATAAGGAGCCTTTATAATGAATAAAATATTTTTGTCAAAATCCAAGTATTGCAGTTGTGTGCAATGTGAAAAGATTCTCTGGTTAAATAAATATAAACCAGAAACTGCCGAAAAAGAAAACAATGATGCAGTTTTAGAAAAGGGAAAACAAGTAGGGAATGTTGCAAAAAGATTATTCGGTGATTATGAAGATGTTCCCTATAATATGGATATTGATGTAAGAATTAAAAAAACACATGAATTACTGAAAAACAAAGCAAATATCATCACAGAAGCATCATTTGCATACCATAACAATTTCTGCAGTGTAGATATTTTAAAAAATAATCCAGATGGACTAGAAATTTATGAAGTGAAAAGTTCTACAGAAATCAAGGACATATACCTGGATGATGTTTCATATCAGTACTTTGTCCTTTCAAGTCTTGGTTTAAATGTTAAAAAAGTATCAATTGTTTATATAAACAATGAATATATTCGAGAAAAAGAATTGGATATTGTCCAATTATTCAATATTGAAGATGTGACAGGTATTGCCCGAGAAAAACAGGATGAAATAAAAGCCAATATTGACACAATCAATAATTTTATGGAAATCCATGATATCAACAATGAACCAGTTAAAGATATCGGATTGCACTGCTTTGATCCATATTCATGTGACTATTGGCAGTACTGCACAAAGGATTTGCCAAAACCTAATGTATTTGACATAAGTGTTATGCAAAAGCGTACTAAGTTTAAAAAGTATTATGAAGGTAAAATTTCATTTGAAGACTTGATAAATGAAAATATTAACCAAAAATATTTGGAACAGATAGATTTTGAACTGAATAAAAGAGAACCAAAAATAGAAAAGGAAGAAATTAAAAAGTTATTATGCTCTCTTAAATATCCACTGTATTTTATTGACTATGAATCCTGTCAATATGCTATTCCTGAACTTGAAGGAACAAAGCCATATCAACAAATTCCTTTCCAGTACTCATTACATATCATTCAAAAGAAAGGAGCTCCTTTAGAGCATAAGGAATTCCTGGCTGAAGTCGATGATGAAAATTTAATCAGAACATTTGCTGAAAGTATGATTGAAGATATGCCCTGCGATGGCAGTGTAATTGTCTATAATAAAGGCTTTGAAGCTACCCGTAACAAGGAAATAGGAGAGATGTATCCTGATTTAAAAGCTGAAATGGAAAAAATCAACGGAAATATTGTTGATTTGATGGTTCCGTTTAGAAGCAGAAATTATTATACAAAAGAAATGAAGGGTTCCTATTCCATAAAATATGTTCTGCCTGCATTATATCCGGATGACCCTGAACTGGATTATGTTAATTTGCCGTTAGTTCATAATGGTGGGGAAGCATCAGAGGCCTTCCTAAGTTTAAAATATAAAAGTCCCGAAGAACAAGAAGAGATAAGAGCTGGTTTACTTAAGTATTGTAGACTTGATACATTGGCTATGGTAAAAATATGGGAAAACTTAAAGGAAGTAACAAATGAGGAATGATTAAAGATAAAGAAGTTTATATTAGATCAATACATAGTTTAATGTGATAATATGATATTGGATGCGAAAAGTTACAGAAAGGAATTCGAAGCTGCAAGTCTTGAAAAGGTTTTACAGGAAAGGGACAGGATTATTGAGTTCATGCAGGATTTTGAAAATGACAAGCTACCGAAAAAGTATTTTGAACGAGATACCAGTCCCGAAGAGGTATACCTCACAAATATTGACTATCTAAAGGAAATCTGCGATTTGATTAAAGTCAAGATGCCTAAAAAGGAAGAGGAACCAAAACTTAAGGTTGAACCTTTCATTGCCATTGAAGGAATCCTTTCAAAATTCGATGAGGAAAAGCAGAAGGAATTTCTGGAAGATTTAAAGGAAAAAGACAAGCTTTTGTATTATGAGTTCATGGAATGGAAGTATGGGGAACAATAGTTATTTTTTTTAAAATTTCTATTTTGCTAAAAGTGGTTGCCATAATTGGTTAAAAATTAGATTATAAAAGTATTTTGTAAACTAGTTTTAAATTTACTTCTTTCTGAATATTGTTTTTGCTGTAAAATATTTAGTTTTATCAATGCTCCAGAGTTGGCTATAATATTTGCAGTTTAAAAAAAATAATTTAATAATATTTCACATCAATTTTTTAAAATCAAAACAAT
>NZ_JAZRHE010000092.1:0-2060 GCF_045644645.1 Methanobrevibacter sp. | reverse complement strand
AAATATTATTATTGGACAACCAATACCTCTTGGTACCGGTTCTGTCGGTGTCAAAATGGATTATAAAAATGAATAGGAGGCTAGATGATGGACGTAGATAGAGGAATCAGGGTAGCTGTAGACACAGGGGATGTGACTTTAGGCTCTGAAAAATCAATTCAATCTTTAAAATTAGGAAAAGGACAACTTGCAGTTGTTGCCCGTAACGCTCCTAAAGAAATTCTTGAAGATGTTGAATATTATGCAAATCTTTCCGAAATTCCATTTATTGTATATGATGGAACTAGTGTGGATTTGGGTTCTGTTTGTGGTAAACCTTTTACTGTTGCTACATTAATCGTTAACGATCCAGGAGATTCTACAATATTAGACGATTTGAGGTAGATTTAAGTGTCTATTAAATTTAGTGCAAATGAGATTAGATACATAGCTCTTTTCGAAAATATGACTGGAGCAATGGTTAAAGATTGCATTATCGATGATGAACATGGAAAAGTCACTTTTGTCGTAAAGAATGGTGACATGGGACTGGCCATCGGTAAAGGTGGAAGTTCTGTATCTAAAGTTCAAAGAGCAGTAGATAAAGGTGTTGAGATTATCGAATTGGACGATGATCCGATACAGTTCATTAAAAATCTTTTATCCCCTGCTAAAGTAAAATCTGTTAAAGTAAGTCAAAAGCAGTCAGGCGAAAGAATTGCTACTGTCACAGCAGACAATACCAATAAACGTATTGCTATCGGTAAAAACGGAATTAACATTGAAAGAGCTAAATTATTGGCGAATAGACAACATAATATCGACAATATAATTTTAAAATAGCTTTCGAGCTATTTTAATTATTTTTCTTATTTTTTCAACTCTTTTTCTCAGATATTTATAACGTAATATCTTTTCATAGAATGTTTTAAATACTTTATTAAATCTATATAATTTTAAAGAATTTTTAATTCAAACAATTAAATTGTATATTTGAGTTTTTATTCATGCAATCAAATACCAAATCCAAAAGAATTTTCTATTTTGATGCGCTTAGGGCATTGGCTATTATTATGGTAATAATATTTCATATTAGCGTAAGAGCGGATTCGGTAAACACTGTTGCATATAATGTCATTCCATCTTACAGCTGGCTGGTTCATGATTTTATGAGGACCTGTTGTAGGTGTGGTGTTGATATCTTTTTAATGTTGTCCGGTGCATTGTCACTGGGGCGTGACTGGTCAATCAGATCATTTTTGGGTAAAAGAATTCCAAGAATTGTTTATCCGTTTTTGTTTTGGGGGATTCTTTTAGCAGCAATCATTTTCGTCGCGATTTATTATTTTCCGGTTTTGGACTGGCCCCATGATTTTTCATTCGATTTATATGGATTTTTTTACTTTTTAGGCAATTCCCTTATAGGTCAGAATCATTGGTTCGGACACTACTGGTTCTTTTGGATGATATTGGGCACTTATCTGATAATGCCCATATTCAACAATTGGATTAGGGCCTCTCCAATGGACCATGTTGAATATTTCCTGGTCATATGGGCGATAACTTGCCTTTATGATAAAACATTATTCTGGAATTTGCCTATTAAACTGTCATATTTCATGGGTCCGATCGGCATGGTTGTTTTGGGTTATTATTTGAGACACACTAAAAGAAAAGTTTTCAACAATGTTTATTATTCATTCGCATTCCTGATTGCAGGCGTATTTTTATTGATGTTTATCTCTTATTTGCTGTCCGGTGATTCAGATCCGTTTTATACCTTTGACCGTTATTCAATATTTTTGGTAATCGAGGTAATTGGAATTTTCACTTTATATAAAAATTTCAGTCAGCTTAATCTAAATCTTAATTTCATTAAAAACCCTGATGGTATTTTCAGAAGGTCCATACTTTCCATTGCAAAGTACAGTTATGGAATTTACCTCTGTCATCAGTTTTTCATGAATATATTTCTAGTGATGTTTGGTGCAATATCCGATTTTAAATTATTGGCCTTTTTATTATTCGTTTTCACTTTAGCATCTTCATGGCTGACAATGGATATTTTAAATAGGGTTCCT
>NZ_JAZRHE010000091.1:0-6835 GCF_045644645.1 Methanobrevibacter sp. | reverse complement strand
AAAAAATATCAAAAAAAACATTGTTAAATGTATCATCTGTTCAATGAGTAATACTTTTTACCTGATATGATGAAAAAGGTAATACGAAATGATATTATAGGGTATTACTTCAAAGGTTATGATGAAACCAAACAAGGTGATAACTTGCACTTGCCCGATGGAATCATAAGTTTTGAACAAGCGATAATATACTGGATTTTAACATTAATAATAATCTCAATATTCTTTTATAAATTCTCCAAAGACGAAAATAAAGAAAAAAGAATAATATCAATAGCGCTATTCAGCGTATTTGCAATGGTTGTTACATCTGTCTCCGTGCCTTCACCGTTAGGCGTTCCAATCCATTTCTTTTTAATACCCCTAATAGCTATCTTGTTAGGTCCGCTATCCAGTACAATCGTTTCATTCATCACCCTGATAATGCAAGTATTGGTCTTGAATATGGGTGGAATAACATCACTCGGTGCAAATTTCATAGTAATGGGTTTCATATTATCAGTTGTTACATACGGGTTTTATAGACTATTTATCTACATAAACGATAAGGTTGCAATATTTGCATCAACCATCATCGGAATCATGTCTGCAACATTCGGCCAGGTTGCAATACTGCTGATTTCCGGTGCGATGAATTTTGACATATTGCTGTCAACATTAGTTCCATTTTACCTGTTCATTGCATTCATTGAAGGATTTGCAAATGTAGTTATAATAACCGCTATAGAAAAAATCAAGCCAGAAATAATGGAAATGAATAAAATTTAAAGGAGATAAAATGAAATATCTGAAAATATTAATCTTAACAATGATATTAATCCTAGGAGCAACTGCAGTGTCCGCCCATGGCGTGGATGTTACTGCAGACACAATGGTTGTGGCAAACGACACCAACGGTGTGCTTGTCAAAGACCTTGCAGATGCCAATGGGATAAACATAAGCGTGTATAAGTTCACCTCCCAAGATGAGGTTGCGCATATCCTGGAACACAGCACAAACAATACAAACAAAAGAATGCTATTCGTAGCTTATCAGGACACCGCCAATGACTTTTTAAAAGAACACTCTGACTTATCCAAAAGAATTCTTGTCGTGAATGATGTTAACAATGACACAATTCAACAGGGACTCAAAGACATCATGAATGCTCCTACAGGCAATGCTCAATCTGAATCTAACTTCGGATTGCCATTAGCAATCGGAATAGTCATCGGAGCTTTAATCGGTATTGGTTGCGGAATATATATAATGAAAAAGAAGAACTAGGTATCAATACCTTTCTTCAAACACTTTTTTTTAAATATTTTTAAAAGTTAATTAAAAAACTTTATAAACCTATTATTATTAATTATATTTAAGTGATAATATGATGAGAAGATGCCCCCAATGCGGCTCAACAAATGATGACATATACGGTTTCTGTATAAAATGCGGATATGAATATCCTAAAATTCCACAAAATCAGAGCGCATGCCCATTATGCGGATATCCCAATCCGGATGAAGCTGATTTCTGCGTCAAATGCGGCACTCCCCTACTTTTCAAAAGCCAGTTTGAAGGAGTGCACAATTCCGTAAACCCGATTATCATAAAAAAAGAAATAGGACAAAACCCACCGAAAGAATCCGGAAAAACCAGCAGATTCATAATATACCTGGGATATATCCTTGCAATTTTGGGAAGCATTATCGGACTGATCGTTGCAATTTATTTAATTACCCGAAAAGATCCCTCTGCCAAAAAACATGGATACATACAGATAGCAATTATATTGTTCTATATTGTCGCCATTGCAGCATTATACCACATGGGAGCCATCCCTCCAGAAATCATAACCCAATACAAACAGTTATTGGCCGGGAACTTTACCCCTCTCCAGAGGTAAATACATTATTATTGCCCCTTCACCATTTTCGTAATATCCCGGAACCACACGGTCCTTTATAAAATTAAACCTTTCATAGAATTCAACAGCGCTGACATTTGTTTCACGCACTTCCAAATAAATTGCATCTATATTGAGTAGCGACAGAATGGCAATTGCCCTGACAAGCAGTTCCGTTCCGGCACCCAAACGGCGATAGTTCTTGTCGACAGCTATTGAAATGATATGGCCCTGATTTTCATACTTAATCCAGAACATGACATATCCGATTACATAATTATCCTTCTCGGCCACCAAAAATCCAATGCCCATATCATACAACTGTTGAAACATGTTTATTCCATATGACTGGTCAAATGACATATTCTCAATTTCATAGACTCTTTTTAAATCAGTTGGAACAAACTTTCTAACTTTCATACTAAAAAATATATAAAAAGCAATGTATTTAATAGTTTTGATAATTAATATTAATTTGAGGATAAAAATGTGGCAGGACTTTGCGGATTATATTTTAGATGAGACTGAAAATCAGAACGTTAGGATAGCAGAGATTGGCGTTGGCAAATTCAACACAATCTCCGAAATTTTACAAAAACAGGAAAATATCACACTTATCAAAACAGACATCAGCCCGGCGGACGCCACAGTAATCAAGGATGACATCACAAAACCCAACCTGGAGCTATACAGAGATGTTGACATTATCTATTCAATCAGGCCGCCGAGCGAACTTCAGCCATATCTTGTAAGGCTGGCTAATGAAGTCGGCTGCCAACTCATTATCAAACCGTTGACAAACGAAGATTTAAATACTGGTAGAGTTAAAATGAAATTAAAAAATTTCAAAAAAGCAAGCTTTTACATCTTAAGGTGATATGATGAGTGACATACTATCCAAATACAACACATCACTTAACGGACTTAGCGCAGGCGAGGTTCAGAAAAGACAATCCAAATATGGTTTAAACGAAATAACTGAAAAGAAACCCACACCATTAATAATATTATTCTTATCCCAGTTCATAGACGTCTTAATAGCTCTTTTAATCATTGCGGCAATTGCATCTTTTTTGATTGGGGACGTTATTGATGCCGGAGTGATTATCCTTGCAGTCCTGTTGAATACTATCATGGGCTTTATCCAGGAATACAGATCACAAAAAGCCGTCGAAAGTCTTAAAAATCTAATTTCAAAAAGTGCAATCGTAAAAAGGGACAATAAAATATCCGAAATCGATGCGAAAACATTGACGATCGGAGATATTGTGGTTTTGGAAGAGGGATGTAAAGTACCTGCAGACCTAACTTTAATTGAAGCCCATAAGCTAAGCTGTGATGAATCAGGACTTACCGGAGAGTCCGAAGATGTCAAAAAAGAAGTTGATGACATGATGTTTATGGATTCCAATGTCTTGTCAGGCACAGGCATTGGCGTTGTAACCAACATAGGAATGAATACGGAAATGGGAAAAATTGCAGGCATCGTACAGGAGGAGGATGAAGAAACACCCCTTGCAAAACGTGTCGGGAAACTTGGAAAAATCCTATCTGCAATTGCAATTGTTGTATGTATAGCCATTTTTGTTTTAGAGTTGTTTAAAGGAGTTCCGATTGTGGAAACATTCATGACTGCAGTTTCCCTTGCAGTTGCCGCAATTCCCGAAGGCCTTCCTGCCGTTTTGACATTGACCCTTGCACTTGGAATGTCCGAAATGGCAAAATCCCAGGCAATCGTAAGAAAGCTTCTGTCAGTTGAAACCCTAGGTTCATGTACAGTCATCTGCAGCGACAAAACAGGCACATTGACCGAAAATAAAATGACAGTTGTTGAAAGCTATTACACAAACAAGGACAAAACACACTTAATTGGTAAGTTATGCAATAATGCAAGCATAAATCATGATAAAATCATCGGAGACCAGACCGATGGAGCTATTCTGAAACATTGCGACGATTATGATTGTGAACTTGAAAGGATTGATGAAATCCCACTTGACAGCAATCGTAAAATGATGACCACTATACATAGACTAGACGATGAAAATGATATTGTTTTGTCAAAAGGTGCTCCAGAAATAATTTTAGACAAATGCAAGTACATAGATAATGATGGAACTATTGAAATTCTTGAAGCTAAAATGAAGGAAACACAACTTGAAAAGATTGGTGAAATGAGTGTGCATGCATTAAGGGTAATCGGATTTGCATACAAAATCAACAGCACCGGAAATCCGGAGACTGACTTGACTTTTACCGGATTATTGGGATTGATGGACCCTCCAAAAAAAGAGGCTGCAAAAGCCGTTGAGGATTGTATCAATGCAGGAATTGATGTCGTCATGATTACAGGAGACCATGAAAAGACAGCCTGTGCAATTGCAAAAAAATTAGGAATCCTGACAACCGGCAATGTAATAACAGGCAGGGAACTGGACGAACTTTCACAAAAGGAATACCTGAATCAGGCCGAAAGCATCCAAGTTTATGCGAGAGTAAAACCTGCCCAAAAAATGAGAATCGTCGAAACCTTAAAGGAACTGGACAACATTGTTGCAATGACCGGGGATGGCGTAAACGATGCACCAGCACTTAAAAAAGCATCAATCGGGGTTGCAATGGGTGATGGAACAGACGTTGCAAAAGAAGCTTCAGACATGATACTGCAGAACAACGATTTTACAACAATCGTGAAAGCCATTGAAGGCGGACGAAAAATTTATGACAACATCAAGAGATTTGTAAAATATCAGGTATCAACAAATGTCGGCGCGATACTGACAATCGTTGGAACATCACTTTTAAACTTGCCTTTACCATTCAATCCGGCACAGCTACTATGGTTAAATATAGTGATGGACGGCCCGCCAGCACAAATGCTAGGTATAGAGGGAGCCGAAAGAGACCTGATGCAAAGACCTCCCGAAACCGGAGATATCCTGACCAAAAATACATTACTACAAATACTGTTTTTGGGCCTTGTAATGGCAATAGGAACAATATGTGTATTTACATATGAAATATCCACCGGAATTCCAACTCAAAAAGCAATGACAATAGCATTTACACTGTTTGTGGTCTATCAGCTATTCAATGCATTCAATGGAAGAGCCAACTCTGAAAAATCAAGCAAATACCTATATCTTGGAATTATATTGTCATTCCTACTCCAATTACTCATCATATACATCCCACAATTACAGACCATATTCAGAACAACCTCCATCGGAATCAATGATTGGATATTGATCTTTATTGTGGCTTCAACAATAATAATAGCTCAAAAAATAATGGATAAAGTGATTAGATGAAGATATTCTTACTTGGCGGAACAAAAGACTCAGTGAACATCATTGAACATGTTAAAAATAACTATGAGGCTTACATCTTAACAACAACCACAACCGAATACGGTGCAAAGCTTGCCCTTGAAGGAGGAAGTGATGAAACGATTGCAAGACCCCTTTTGAAAGATGAAATAATCAAAATATTTATCAATGGAGATTTTGACATCCTAATTGATGCAACCCACCCTTTTGCCGAACACATTACACAGACCAGTGCAAGCATTGCCAAAGAACTGAAAATACCATTTATTCGCTTCGAAAGACCTCCCATTAACTTAGAAAATATTGATACATCACGCATACATTATGCAAATTCATTTGATGAAGCTGGAAAAATGATTGAAAGTAACTTCCCCAAGGGAAATGTCATGCATTTCGCAGGAGCCAACACGATGGAGGAAGTGCTGAAACATGTTCCCACAGAAAGGTTCTATCCAAGGATTTTAAAGGTGGCCGGCTCACTTGAAAAATGTGAAAAATTAAATGTGAATCCTGATCATATCATTCCAATGAAAGGAGCCGCAAGCAAACAGGAAAACATCGAATTGATTGAAAAATATGATGCATCCGTAATGATTACCAAGGAAAGCGGTGAAATCGGCGGAGTGATTGAAAAAATAGATGCTGCCAATGAAAAGGACATTGCAATAATCATGATTCAAAGACCAGAAATAGCCGGATTAAATAAAAATGATATGGTATCTAATTTAGATGAATTAGATATTAAATTAAAAAGCTTTTTTTAAAAAATAGATTTAAATAACGCCGAGACTGGGATTTGAACCCAGGCGAGGGATACCTCACAGGATTTCAAGTCCTGCGCCTTACCAGACTAGACTATCTCGGCATATAGAAAGGAATATTTAGAAAGGATTCTAAATATCTATCCTTTAAGTTCAATTTCAATACTTACATTATCAGGAACATTAACTTTCATAACTTGTCTCATAGCACGTTCGTCAGCTCCAATACCGATTAAACGTTTATGAATTCTGAGTTCCCATTTTTCCCAAGAAGCTTTACCTTCTCCATCCGGAGATTTTCTTGTAGGAACAACTAATTTTTTAGTTGGTAATGGAATAGGACCAGACAAGTCAACACCAGTTCTTTCAGCAATTTTTTTAAGTTGATCACATACGTATGCTAATTTTTCTGGGTCTGTTCCAGTAAGCTTAATTCTTGCTTGATTCATTTATTATCCTCCAAAAAACAAAAAAAAGAAAGTATGGAAATACTTTCTAAAAGTTGTTTACAAACTTATTTTGCTGGGGTAACTTTAAGACATAAACCTGCAGCAACAGTTTGACCCATATCTCTGATAGCAAATCTACCCATAGGTGGAATGTTTTTAGCTTCTTCCATAACCATTGGTTTTGTAGGTTTGATTTGTACGATAGCTGCATCACCAGTTCTGATGAAGTCAGGCTGATTTGCTTCAGGTTGACCGGTAGCAGGGTCAAGTTTAGAAGTTAATTCTAAGAAAGTACATGCAGTTTGTGAAGTGTGACAGTGGAATACAGGAGTGTATCCAACGGTAATTACACCAGGGTGTTGTAATACAACAACTTGTGCGGTAAATTCTTTAGCTACAGTAGGAGCATC
>NZ_JAZRHE010000090.1:0-1769 GCF_045644645.1 Methanobrevibacter sp. | reverse complement strand
AGTGATGTTGTAAAGGAAGTCAATGAACCTAGTTATATTGACAAACAAACTAAATTAATGTAGTTGTTTTTTCATCTATTGTTTAAGACAACCTATTGGAATTACTTTAACACCATCTGGACGAGTATATGCAACTTCTCCTCCAGTTAAAACAGCTAAAAAACTTGGGTTGTTTAGATCATCATTTTTTTCTATTAATTTGTTGATTTTCAATAAGTTTTTTGCACCTTCATCAATTTTTTCACTACCTAATTTACATTCAATTAATGCATATCTATTATCATTCAAATGCACAACACAATCAATTTCAATATCCGATTTGTCATGATAGTAATAGATATTTCCATCTAATGGACTTGTATAAATGCTTAAATCCCTAATGCAGAGATTTTCAAATAAAAATCCGAACAAAAATAAATCATCAGCACATGATTCGGGACTCATTTTTAATGAAGCAATTGCGATTGAAGGGTCTATAAATATCTTTTTGTTTCTTGATCTCATTGAAGTTTTTGATTTGATGTCTGGTGACCATCCTCTTATTTCTTCTATAACGAATAAGTCTTTCAATGCTTTGATATAAGAGTAATATGTGCCATTGCTCATTTTTTCATTTACATTAACATCTGCCATTATTGTTTTATCATTAACGAGTGTTGAATTATTTCTTGCAAGGGATTTTAAGAGGCTTCTCACTTTATCTGGATTTCTTTTTACTCCATCAATTGCGGAAATATCGGTATTGCAAATATTTTGAACATATGATTTTGCAACAAATAATTGTGCTTCTTTATCTTTTTTCACAACAGATTCTGGCCATCCTCCTCTGCATGCAGCAAATATTAACTCATCAATTGTCAAATCTGAAGTTATTCCATTAATATCTAAATTAGGATTGTCGAATAATTCCATTAAGGATATTTTGCCATTTGATTCCAGGCTTTCATATAGGCTCATTGGTCTCATTAGGACTCTGTGTATTCTTCCAGTGCCTGAATGCATTATTTTTGATTCATCAACAACGGTTGAGCCGGTTAGAATGTATAATCCTTCGCCTCCTATTTCATCAACACTATTTCGGACCGCATCCCATAGGATAGGTGCCATCTGCCATTCATCTATTAATTTTGGTTTATCTCCCTCCAATAATCTGTCTGGATCAAATTCAGCCCATATTTTATATGTTTCCTTTCGTTTAGGATCTTGTAATTTTATCATGCTTTGAGCATGTCTTTCTGCAGTTGTTGTTTTACCGCACCATTTTGGTCCAACTATTAATACTGCACCAATCATTCTTAGATATCTTTCTAAATCATCATCCATGTAACGTTTTAAGTATTTTCTTTCCATTTCAATCAACTTATTATTTTTATAATTGGAGACTTTTGGAGTTTTTTATTATATACTTTTGGAGTTTTTTATTATATACTTTTTGATATTTTCATTATAGACTTTTGGAGTTTTTCATTGGAGACTTTTGTAAATATAATTAATCGCCAATAGTTGCCATCTTAATGTTTACTTTAGTATTTCATTGATATGTTGTTAGTGTGAGGGCATTTGGTAAGTAATATTTGTACGTTAATTATAAAACAATATTACAAAAAAGTAGTAGATAATTTAAAGTGTGTTGCGCCAACAGTAACATGAAGCTGGTGAAAAAGAACCAGAAGTTGCATAATCCGGATCCACTGTTGCTGGTCGGGATGTTAAAGGGGTGATGTTGTAAAGGAAGTCAATGAGCCAAGATATATTGATTCTCAAACCAG
>NZ_JAZRHE010000089.1:0-25443 GCF_045644645.1 Methanobrevibacter sp. | reverse complement strand
TTTTTGATTCAGATATTTTCCATTGATATTGCTTCTGTTAAATTTCGTTTAATTGCTCCATTTATTGTAATTATGATTTCTGTCTTTTTAATTAATATTCTACGTAAAGTTTCAGTAGTTAAGCGGATTGTGCCTTAATCACTATCTCTTATTATCTGGTGATAATAAACTATTTAATTATTAAAAAACATATTTATAATCCTATATATTTATTTAATCATTATTTTAGAGTTATTATTTGGTAGGTAGATAGAATGAATGTCCCATTATTTGAGATTTTTAATGACGAAGAAGACGTTAAACTTATTTCCGAGCAAATAGCTTCGGGTAAATTTTGGGCTGTTGGCTCAAATGTAGACGAATTTGAGAAAAAAATTGCAGATTATATTGGGACAAAGCATGCAATTGCCCTAAATTCAGGTACTTCAGCTTTACATGCGGCATTGCTTGCTCACGGGATTGGTAATAATGATGAGGTGATTGTTCCGTCATTTACATTTATTGCAACTGTTAATTCCCCATTATTTGTTGGAGCGAAACCTGTTTTTGCAGATATTGAAGAAGAGACATGTGGATTAAATCCCGAAGCAGTTGAAGAAAAGATAACTGAAAACACTAAAGCAATTATTCCTGTTCATTATGGAGGATGTCCTTGTAAGATTAAAGAAATAAAGGATATTGCGGAAGACAATGATTTAATTGTTATTGAAGATGCAGCAGAAGCATTCGGGGCATCAGTTGATGGTAAAAATGTAGCCACTTTTGGCGATTCAAACATATTAAGTTTCTGTCAAAATAAGATCATCACAACCGGTGAAGGCGGAGCTGTTGTAACAGATTCCGATGAAATTTATGAGAAATTAAAACTGATCAGGTCACATGGGCGTTTGGAAAGCGGAGATTACTTCTCCACTGTGGGACTATTTGATTATATTGAACTGGGTTTTAATTGGAGGATGTCAAATTTAACTGCAACTTTGGGAATCTCACAAATCGCAAAAGCGGATAGAATAATTGAAATGAGAAAAGAAAATGTTGCATATCTCTCCAAAAGAATCCTGGAAGAAACAGATGAAATAATAATTCCTGAAGTTCCAAAGGGATATAATCATGTATATCAATTATTCTCAGTTTTAGCCAACAAACGTGATGATTTAATTGATTATTTGTCTGAAAACGGAATCTCATCTAAAATCTATTTTGACCCGGTTCATAAATCAGAATTCTATAAAAATGGCCTTAAATATGATGATGTGTTGCCGGTTACTGAAAAGATGCATGAAAAGACAGTTACATTGCCGATGTTTCCTGCACTAACAACCGAACAAATGGATTACATGGCGGAAACAATAGGTAAATTTTATAGATAGGTGTTGGTTATGTTAAATGATTTTTACAAAGGGAAAAAAGTTCTTGTCACAGGCGGTTCCGGTTCAATCGGTCGTAAAATTGTTGCAGAATTATTAAAGTATGATGTTGATGTTGTAAGGGTTTTTGATAATAATGAGACAGCATTGTTCGACTTGGAACATGATTTAAATTCCTCAAAAATTAGGACTTTTGTTGGAGATATTAGGGACATTAGAAGATTAGAAAGAGCTTTTAAAGATATTGATATTATTTTCCATGCCGCTGCATATAAGCATGTGCCTTTATGCGAATATAATCCGATGGATGCCGTCAAAACAAATGTTGGTGGAACACAGAATATTATAGATGCCGCCATCTCATGTGATGTTGAAAAAGTTATATTGATTAGTACTGATAAGGCTGTAAATCCTGTAAATGTTATGGGGGCTACTAAATTACTTGCCGAAAGACTCATGATTTCATCTAATGCATATAGTGGAAGAGATGGAACAAAATTTTCATGCGTAAGATTTGGAAATGTTTTAAACTCAAGGGGTTCTGTTATTCCTGTATTTAAAAAGCAAATTAGGGATGGCGGGCCGTTAACAATTACTGATGAGGCAATGACCCGTTTTATTATGCATATTCATGAGGCAGCCAAATTGATTTTAGATGCAGGCAGTATTTCTGAAGGCGGAGAAATATTTATTTTGAAAATGCCTTCAGTAAAAGTGACAGACCTTGCAGATGCAATGATTGAATATTACGCACCGAAATGTGGTTTTAAAGTAGAAGATATTGATGTTGAAATCATTGGTAAAAGGGTTGGCGAAAAATTACATGAAGAGCTGATGACTCCTGATGAAATTTTGTATGCTGAAGAAACTAAAGATCTATTTATTATCCGTAAAGAAATTGTTGAAGGGCATCCGAATTTTATTTATGACTCTTCTGAAATAGGACAATTATCTAAGAAGGAGATATTAAAGGTATTATCTGAATTGGAATAATTCTGTTGGTGATGTATAAAGTTATTTATGCAATTGTCATAATTATGGTGTTTTCGCATGTCTGATTATAAAATTTCAATGATTGTACCCACATATAATGTTGAAGATGATCTTAAACGGGCAATTGAATCTTTATTGAATCAGACTATTGGTTTTGATAATATTGAAGTGTTGCTTGTAGATGACTTCTCTACAGACAATACACGTCAAGTAATCATAGATTATGCTGAGAAATATGAAAATATTAAGCATATCTTTTTAGAATCTAATTCCGGGAGTGCTGGAAGGCCAAGGAATATCGGTATTGAAAACGCATCTGCGGATTATATCATGTTTTTGGATAATGATGATGAATATGTTCCTGAAGCTTGTAAGATTTTATATGACAAAATTAGTGAAACTAATGTGAACATGATAATTTGTTCAAAAACAAATAGTCTATATAGTCCTGATGATGAGCCTGAAAAAATAAATGAACCCCCGGAATTCACTGAGGTAAATGTTTTAAATAATCCTGACATGCTATTCTCCCCAAATACTAAATATGGCGGAGCAATGTGGTGTAAAATTTATAAAACAAGGTTTTTATTGGATAATGATATCAGATGTTTAGAGAATCTGCCGGAAGATGTTTATTTCATGCACCAGTGTTATTATTTGAACCCGGATATATTGTTCTTGACTAATTTGAGTTTGTATAATCATTATTTTTATAGGGTTGCCGGACAATCTATTTCAGTAACATTAAGCGCATCATTTTTACATAAAGTGTTCCTTGCTTTTGATAAACTAAGAGAGTTATCTTTACAGTTTGGAAATTCAAAACTATTTTTTGATCGATACTGTTCTCTTTTTTTTGATGAATTGGCTTATGATATTGTAATTTCTGATCTATCAAAGGATGACAGGATTTCCATCATTAAAGATTATTCAAGGTGTGCAGAATATTCCAATCCCAATTTAAAAAGTGAAATTTTTCGGTTATGGTTTATTTTAGCTCGTAATGGGCATATTACATTAACATACATATATTCTATGGTTTTAAGGTTTTTATTAAAGATTAGAGGAAATATTTGATTAAATAAAACTAAGTGATATTGGAGAGTATTTAGTTTTTTTCATTAATTAAATTAATCAAATCGTCTCTAAATCCTTCAAATTTGGGATTGTATAAGTCTCCTTCATAAACATAAAGTTCGGATTCTTTAAAGTTCAATAATGCTGTTGAAAAAATAGAACATACAACCTTTGGTTTTATTCCAATTAAATTCAGCAACTCTATTGGGAAGAATCTGTCAATTACCTCCACATCCGGAAATATTTCACTATAATTCTTCAGGTCCCTGGGATGAGGTTTAATAATCACAGATTTGTCTTTAAATTTTTCAATCATATTTTTATAGATTGTTAATTCCTGGTCTAAAGTGATATTTTCTTGTCCTTCAGATAATGGTTGTGTTAGTATTATCACGGACTCTTTATTAAAATCCATGTTGTTCAAGTCAATATTGAATATTTGAAGAATTTTACTTTGTTCATTTTCTGATAATTCATTCCAAAGAGTATCGATATCGATAACCCTTACTTTATCCTTAATCAATGGATTTTCATGTTTGTTTGTCAAATAAACGTTTTTCACATTTTTGTGAGTGCCGTAACATTCACAGTTGTTTAAAAAATAGATTCCACAGATATGCAGGAATAAGTCAATGAATGGATTGATCTTATGGGGTTCACATATCTCAGCACTATAATTTTCTAATCCGTCTTCAATGATATTTGAATTTTCATTTTCAAAAAGTATGTATGAGAACGGTGTTTGCGCATGCCCGTAAGCTTCAACATCGCAGTTAAATGTTTTGATAAACAGCAAAACTCTAAGTTTAAGATAACCATAGAAATATCTGGAAAATCCAATGATATTCTGCCAAATTCCGGAAATCGAATTCAATTCGGCGAATTTTTTTCCCTTAAAGCTTACCGGTGGCATTTGGATATGGTCCACGTTTTTAGACACTTCTTTTGGAAACCATGCGGTAAATATGTAGATGTCATCTTCATCATATCCTTTTATTAATAGATATAAGAAAAATGAATACACGGTTGTTACCAAACATATGTTTTTTTTACTTTTAGACATTTAATCTCCTTGCAGGTCATTTTAATTGTTGTAGAATAATTTATTATAAGTTTTTTTTTGATAGGATTTTTTTTTAAGTTCAATACTTAACTTATGAATATTATCGTGTTTTAATATTCGCCAAAATCGATTTCTTCCGGCGCCGCATTGAATCTGGATTCCTCTGGAGGCAGTTCCATATAATCATCAAAATCCATTCTCAATATCTTGTCGTAATTATTTGGTATGTTGACTTCCATGTCTTCAAATTTCGCTCTTTTTAGAGGCAGCCAATCACTTTTAAAGGACATCTGCATTTGGTTTTCTGATGGAAAATCGCATACCTCCTCACAGTTTTCATTTTGATATTTGGTATATGATTTCACACATCTTTTCTTGATTGCAGTAGGTGAAACAGGAAGTATTTTTAATATGTAATGCATTGTTCGTTGAACTGTCTGTTTTAATTTTGACTCGTTTTCAAATTTGAGGATGGAATACATTGTCAGCTGATTCCAAGCAAACCCTGTCCATTTGTGGACAAACTTTTTAAATTTGTTACTTGGGATATTATCTAAAATAAAGATATCAAGGAAAATAGGGGGTGTGTAGTCAACTTGATTTCCCCACCACTCTCTAAAAATCGTATTTTTCAGTGTCAGCCTTCCCCAGGTGTAATGGTAGGTTTCTTCGTTTAAAACATTAAAAAATCTGTATCTTTCATCTATGTTTTCTTCGAAGATTTTGTTTAATTTTTCGAAGTCATCTCTAAACATGATTACATCAATATCATCATCCCATGGAATAAACCCTTGATGTCTTATGACCCCAAGAAGGCTTCCGGCATACATAAAATATGTTAAATTGTTTTCTTCACAAATTTCAATGAAATATCTTAAAATTTTCATTTCAACTTGTTGCAAATGTTTTAATGTTTCATCATCATATCGTTTTGATTTATCCATATTAATTTTCCTTTAATTTTAATCTTTTTAATTAAATACTTTCTATTGAATTATATAAAAAATGGGTATTGGAAATTTTTAAATATTTCTTTTTTTAAATTATATTTTATATAAAATAATATAAATTTTTTTTTAATAGGTTAGGAAGTCATTTTATGTTAAATTTCACTGTTGGTCCGGTAATGAGTAGCGAGTCTGTTAGAAAAATAGGCGGTGAACAGACTCCTTATTTTAGAAACGATGAATTTTCTGAAATAATGTTTGAGAATGAAGAGTTGATGAAAGAATTTGTTTATGCTGATGAAGACTCAAGAGTCGTGTTTATTACGGGATCAGGAACAGCTTCTATGGAAGCTACTGTAATGAATGTTTTAACAAAGGGAGATAAAGTTTTAATTGTTAATGGCGGAGGATTTGGTCAGAGATTTGTTGATTTATGCAACCTTCATGAGATTCCAAATGATGAAATACAACTTGATTTCGGCCAAAACATCACTGAAGAACTGTTAAGTAATTATTCCAATAAAGGATACACTGCATTTTTAGTAAACATTTGCGAAACCAGTTCATGTGTTTATTATGATTTGGATTTGATTTCCAAATTCTGCAGCGAAAATGATATTTTCCTCATTGTTGATGCAATCAGCTCATTTTTGGCAAATCCGCTAAACATGAAGGAAAAAAACATTGATGTGGTCATAACCGGCTCTCAAAAGGCACTAGCCTGCCCACCAGGAATTTCAATAGTAGTTTTAGGCCCTAATGCATTAAAAAGGGTTGAAGACAACAAATGCAAATCAATGTATTTTGACCTGAAGGACATGCTAAAAAATGGGGAAAGAGGACAAACTCCATTTACGCCGGCAGTAACAATATTATTGCAAATCAATCAAAGATTAAAAGAAATCAAAGGGCAGGGCGGAGTTGAAACTGAAATTGAAAGGGTTGCAGAATTGGCAAATGATTTCAGAGAAAGAATCAAAGATTTGCCTTTAGAAATTAAATGTGATTGCTTGGGAAATTCAGTTACTGGAGTCTATTGCATCAATTCAAATGCTGAAGACATTGTCGATGCACTGAAATTCGATTATAATATTTGGGTCAATCCGAATGGCGGTGAGATTGGAAATAAAATGTTTAGGGTAGGTCACATTGGTGATTTGACTCTTGAAGATAATGATAAATTAGTTGATGCATTCAAAGATTTGGAAAAGAGAGGAATATTAAAATGATTAAGGTAATTACATATGGGACATACGACCTGTTCCATTATGGTCATCAGAGACTTCTTGAAAGGGCAAAGAAATTGGGTGATTACTTAATTGTGGGCGTTACTGCGGACGATTTTGACAAGCAACGTGGTAAAATCAATGTAAAGCAATCATTAATGGAGCGGATTGAGTCTGTGCGGGCAACAGGGCTTGCGGATGAAATCATCATTGAGGAATATGAAGGCCAAAAAATCGATGATATAAAAAGATTTGAAGTTGATATTTTCACGGTGGGATCAGATTGGGTTGGTCATTTTGACTACTTAAAGGAGTATTGTGATGTTGTTTATTTGGAGAGAACCGAAGGCGTTTCAAGCTCAGACATCAGATCCAAAAACAGAAGCATTAATTTAGGTCTTGTTGGTGAAGGAAATGTTTTAAAGAAGTTTTTCGATGAATCCAAATTTGTCAATGGTATTGATGTCAATGCAATTCTTGCATATAATGAAGAAGAAAAGAAATGTTATGAAAATGAGAATATAACATTCGCCAGTGATTATGATGAATTATTGGGTCTTGTTGATGCAGTTTATATCGTATCCCATCCATCAAAGCATTATACACAAATTAAAGAAGCTTTAAATCAGGGAAAGCATGTATTGTGCGAGTCACCATTTGCTTTAACTGAAAAGGAATGTGTTGAACTTGAAAGAGTGGCTATTGATAGTGATTTAATTCTAATGGATTCTATTAAAACTGCTTATTCCACTGCATATAATAGATTATTGCTTTTGCTTAAAGGAGGAAATATTGGTGATGTCTATTCAATCGATGCCACATGTACCAGTCTAAGGGAATATGGCGATAATTCCTGGAACAGTATTACAGCATGGGCACCAACAGCATTATTGCCGATTTTCCAAATTCTGGGTGTTGATTATAAAAATAAAACAATCAACTCATTGATTTTGGAAGATAATCCTAATTTTGACTTATTTACAAAAATTGATTTTCAATATGACAATGCTGTTGCTTCAATCAAAGTTGCAAACAGCGTAAAGTCTGAAGGTGAACTAATCATTTCCGGTTCTGAAGGTTATGCTTATGTTCCGGCGCCTTGGTGGAAAACAGATTATTTTGAACTGAGATATGAAAATCAGGAAGAGAATAAAAAGTATTTCTATCAATTGGATGGTGAAGGAATAAGGTATGAGCTTGTAGCCTTTGCAAAAGCAATCGAGCTTAGAAAAAGTAATGCTTACATTGATTTTGAGGTTTCAAAAGCTATTTGTAAAATAATGGAAGATTTTGAAAATAATAATCTTAATGTAATTAACAAGTATTAGCTATAAGGCGATAAGATGAATGATAATGATGATACACTTCAGCATATCAAAGATGTGGAACTTTTAATCTTAAAAGATTTCATTGCCCTCTGTGATGAAAATAATTTGGATTACTATTTAATTTATGGAACGGAAATTGGTGCTGTCAGACATCAGGGTTTCATTCCATGGGATGATGATATTGATTTGATAATGTTCAGGGACGATTATGAAAGGTTTTTAAATATAATGGCTGAAAAAAACAGTGAAAAATACACGATTTTTGATATAAGGTATGATCAGGGCTATTTCTTTCAGTTTGGACGATTATCATTGAACGGAACTTATTGGTCCGAATACTGGGATAGTCAGGTTCCATTTAAATTAGGAATTCATATTGATATATTTATTTTAGATAAAGTTCCCAATAATAAAATTAAAAGGTTCTTATATATGCGCAGATGCCTGCTGTTAAGTAAATTATGTTCCATTTCCTCAATAAAGGTGGAACATGATGTGAAGTTGGTTGAGGTCTTTTCAAGATTATTGCATTCTTTTCTCAACATAATAGGTTTAACCCCGAAGCACTTTCAAAAAAAGATGGTAAAGCTATATAGGAAATATGAAAATCAAGACTGCAGATATTATGCTGATTTAACATTGAATAATTTGGTCTGTTTTAAAATTGAAGATTTTAATCCTATAAAGAAAGTTAAATTTGAAGATATTTATGCAAATATTCCTAACAATCAAGAAGCCACTCTTGTCCCGGTTTTTGGGGATTATATGCAGCTTCCTCCTGAAGAAGAGCGTGTGGGGCATGGATTAAGTGAAGTTGATTTCGGAAAATATTAAAGCAAATTATGAAAATATTTTGTTATACGAACATCTTATTTTTATTTTGAAAAATTAGTAAATTTGGACAATATCTGATAACAACAATATTTATATTGTTTTTAATATAAAACAAGTTATAGTGATTATTTTATTAAAACATTTAGGTGAATAGTATGTCTAGACTGTATGGTGATAAAGAGGATATTGATTCAGATGAGGTAAAGAATTTTTTCAATAAACGAGCAAATAAGGATTTTGACAGTGATTTATCAATTGTTTTATTCCAGGATAAGGAAAACTCAGAACAAAGGCACATTGAAGAGAAAAAGCTATTATTTGAAAATATTGATGTGTCCGGAAAAAAGGTCATTGAAATCGGTTGCGGAATCGGCCGTTGGGCGGAAGCATTGCATGACAAATGCGAATCGTTTTTAGGTTTGGACTTCTCCGAAGACCTCATTGAAATAGCAAACAGTTCACAAAATTATCCTAACTGCAAGTTTCAGGTAATGTCAGCAACAGACATTAAGGTTGATGAGCTATTAATCGAGCCTCCTTTTGACGTGGTTATCTTCAGCGGATTTTTAATGTACATTAACGACGGCGATATTGAGATTGTTATGGATGAGGTAAACAGCATCGGATCCGAAAACATGAAAGTGTTTGCCATGGAGCCTATTTCATGTTTGGAAACTAGATTGACTTTAAAGGATTTCTATTCCGAAGGTTTGGAATCAGATTACAGTGCAATTTATCGTACTGAAGATGAGTATCTTGAAGTATTTAAAAGGTTGAACTGCAGTAAAATTTTTTCAGATGACATCTTTAAAGAGTTAAGCGACCATACCGAAACACAATACAAGTATTTCATTGTTGAATAGTCCGATAACTCTTTGAGTTATCTATTTTTTTTAATTTTGATAGTTCCCATTTCCCAGTTAAAAGTAAACCTATTTATTATTTCAAATACAAAATAATTTACATAACATATGGGAAGATGGGAAATTATGGAAGACAAAAACGAATGGGGAAGCAACCTTTCATTCATTCTGGCAATGATAGGTTCGGCAGTTGGTCTTGGAAACATTTGGAGATATCCGTATGTGCTCTACTCCAACGGCGGGGGAGCGTTCTACATACCGTATATAGTCGCAATCCTGGTTATGGGAATACCGTTTCTGATTCTGGAGTATGGCGTCGGATACAATTTCAAGTCATCCTTTGCAAAGGCGATTAGAAAGATAAATCCGAAGTTCGAATATCTGGGCTGGTTTCTGCCGGTTGCAGTTTTCATGATCATGATTTACTACTCAGCCATCATGGGCTGGGATGCAATCTACATTGTGCTGAGCTTCTTTAAGGGATGGGGAGCGGATCCGAATGCGTTTTTCGCAACAACCCTTCTTCAGTCTTCAGACTCATACACCACCCTGACCAGCTTCATTCCAATTATAGCCATTGCGATGCTTGTCGGATGGTTCATAATCTGGTTTATTTCACACAGAGACCTTGAGGAAGGTCTTGGGAAGATTTCAAAGGTTCTTGTTCCATTATTATTCGTAATAATGGTTCTCATTGTCGGATTTTCACTGACCCTTCCCGGCGCATCAGTTGGCCTTGCACAGCTTTTCAATCCCGACTGGTCACTTTTAGGCCATTTTGAGATATGGATGGCAGCCTTCGGGCAGATTGTGTTTTCACTAAGTCTTGGAATGTCAATCGCATTTACTTATGCAAGCTATACAAAAGATGATGCTGACTTAATCACAAACACAATCTCAATAGCCCTTGCAAACTCCCTTTTTGAAAACTTCGCAGCATTGGGTGTGTTTTCAATTCTTGGCTACATGTCAGTCCAGTCTGGAACTGCAGTAGCTGATCTGGTAACTCAGGGTACAGGTTTGGTGTTCATAGTATATCCAACGGTATTCAACGTAATTGGTCAGTGGGCCTATGTTTTGGGACCGCTGTTTTTCATTACAGTCTATCTTGCAGGGCTTACAAGCATCTTGTCCACAGTCGAACCCCTGTCATTTTCAATCCAAAACAAGTTCGGCTTTACAAGAAACAGGACAATGACAATACTCTGCATTGTCGGAGCATTGATATCAATGATTTATGCCACAGCATATGGAGGGTCACTTCTCGGCTTTGTGGATACATTTATCAACCAGATTGCGCTCCTGTTTGGCGTAATCGTTGAGTGCATAGTCTTTGCATGGGTATTCAAGGCTGAAAGGCTGGTTGACTTTTTGAATTCAAGAAGCAAGACAATCAAGCTTGGAAAGTGGTGGCTTGTAATAGTCAAGTATGTCCTTCCGATTTTCATCTCAATAGTTTGGATTGGCGGAATGATTGATGTGGTAAACAACTCATCAATCGATCAGCTGAATTTCACAATCGTTTCAGCAGCTCTGTTGCTTGTTGCGTCATTGGTGTTCACAATGCGCCCAGCCAAAAACGAGGAATGGGATGAGATTGAAGAAAGAGTTGAGAATTAATTTTCCAATTCTCTTTTTTTTAATTGGAATTGACTAAAAGTTTGTTGACTATATTACTTTCATTTTTTTGCAGTGGTTCCAGGTGAATGGTTATTTCTCCGCTTGAATCAACGTAAACTACTTCTTCACACTCTTCAGCAGGTTGGGTGTTCTCACTGGCTTCGGTATAGTAGACTCCAATGGTTAAACCTAGAACACATAGTAATAATATGAGAAGTATTGTGGTATTTTTCAAATCCATATTTAATATTATAAAAGTTGTTATATATAAATTAAATAGAAAAGTATTTTAATACCAACTCTCAAATTTTTATAGAAAGCTTTGAGGTGAAAATATGAAAGGCTTTATTGCAATTGTATTGGCTCTTGTAGTTGTCATAATATTCGTGGGTGGTGCAGTGGCATTCACTTCAATGAATGGCAATCACGAAGTAAGTAAAATTATAAATAAAGTTAGTAATATCGAATCTTCATCTGGAAGTTCAAATGTAGGTGATATCGTGAAAGTAGTAAAAGAAGAAATAATAGAAAGCGGTCAGCAGGAAGGCTTGACCTACCGTCAAGTATCCTATTCTGATGGTGGTTTCCGCCAATATGACGTAAAAACCGGAGAGCTCATTGGTTCTTCCTATGATTCAGACCAGGATAAGCTTCCGAAAATGGACTAAGTTCAAATGATATTTCAGGATGTTTTAAATCATTTTGACATCAAAGGGGAATTTCCCGACTACCTCCTAAACCAAACGTTCAATGAGGTTTTTCTGGATGGAGATTTCTCAAAAATAGATAATGCCTATAAGATAGAGATTACAACCCGTCAGGATGTTATCCATCAGATGATAATAAGGCCTGGCGATGAATATCCAGTAGTTATAATGTCTCGCCTTCCGAACGGATCTCTTAATGGGATGAAGTTCGGCATTACAGAAGGTGATGTTTCTTATATCAATGAATTATAACTACCATTTTTTTCATTTTTTAACTATTTTTATATAATATTAAAACTTAAATTATATTATAATAATTTAAAATTTGTTTTGTTGATATCATGGACAAAAAAGAGTTAATCAATTCTGGAAAAGTAAAAAGCGTATATAATTCTACAGATGATGATAAGGTCATCATTGAGTTTAGAGATGATATGACTGCAGGTGATGGTGCAAGAAAAGAGGTAATGGCCAATAAGGGTGCTTACAATGCCATAATTTCTGCTAAAATATTCAAAGTTTTAGAGGAAAACGGTGTTGAAACACAATTCATTGAATTGCTGGAACCAAATGTGATGCTTGCCAAAAAACTTGAAATGATTCCAATCGAGGTCATTGTTAGAAATATCGCAACAGGTAGTTTGGTTCGCAAATATCCAATTGCGGATGGCACTAGGTTGGAACCTCCTATTGTTCAAATGGATTTCAAGGATGATGACTACCATGACCCTATGTTAAATGATTCTCTTATAAAGGCATTAGGTATTGCAACTCAGGAAGAAATCGAAATCCTGACAGAAAAGGCACTTAAAATCAACGAAGTTTTAGTAAAGTTCTTTGCCGATGCTGGAATTATTTTAGTTGACTTTAAAGTGGAATTTGGTAAGGATATGGGTGGAAACATCCTTTTGGGTGATGAAATTTCTCCTGACGGATGCAGATTATGGGATAGTGAAACTTTAGACATGTTAGATAAGGAATTATTCAGAAAAGGTAAAGACAGTGAAGTTATGGATGCTTATGTGGAAGTTTATAACAGAATTATTCCTGATTCAGAAAAGGTGATTTAAATGTTATTCGATATTGAAGTAAAAATTTCTTTAAAAAGTGGTATGTTAAATCCTGAAGCTACAACAATTGAAAGGTCTCTCGAATTGCTCGGTTATGATGTTAATAATGTGAAAACTGTTGAAACCATTAAATTCCAAATGGAAGGTGAAGACAGAGAGGTAATCCGGGAAAATGTTGTGGACATGTGTGAAAGGTTACTTTGTAATCCGGTAATTCATGATTATAAAATTAATGTTATCCCACAAAACATGGCATGTGGTAAATAGAGGGATTTGAATGAAAATTGGAGTAATAAGATTTCCAGGAACAAACTGCGACCGTGATGTAGCACAGGCTATTGAGCTGGCAGGCCTTACTCCGGAATATGTCTGGTGGAGTGAAGAGAAATTAACTGACTATGATGGCATTGTAATTCCAGGAGGTTTTTCTTATGGTGATTACTTAAGGGCTGGTGCAATGGCTTCCATCACACCGGTAATAGATGGAATTAAAGAATTGGTTAAAGAGGAAAAACCGGTTTTAGGAATATGCAACGGCGCTCAAATCTTAGGTGAAATTGGCCTTGTTCCAGGCATTTTCATTACTAATGAAAACCCAAAATTCAACTGCGAATGGGTTGACCTGAAGGTTTCAACTGCCAGAACTCCTTTTACTAAAGCATTTAAGACCAATGATATTATTTCCCTTCCGATTGCTCATGCTGAAGGAAGATTTTATACAGAGAATATTGATTTATTAAAAGATCAGGACCAGATTGTTCTTCAATTTGAAGGCAAAAATCCAAATGGGTCTATGGAAGCCATTACAAGTGTTTGTGATGAATCCGGACTTGTTTGTGCCATGATGCCTCATCCTGAAAGAGCTTGTGAAGAATTATTCGGGTCTGATGATGGTTTAAACTTCTTTAAAGGTTTTTTATAGCGTGATAGTATGGTAGTTTATTTAATTGGTGCAGGTCCTGGAGATGCTGATTTAATAACTCTTAAAGCAGTGAAAGCTTTAAACAAAGCAGATGTTGTTTTATATGATTATTTGGCTAATGAAGAAATATTGGCTCATGCTTCTCAAGACGCCGAAAGGATATATGTCGGTAAAAAGGCAGGGGAACATTATAAAACACAGGATGAAATCAATGAGTTAATCATAAAACAAGCTCAAAAACATGAAAATGTAGTCAGGCTTAAGGGCGGAGACCCTTTTGTATTTGGGCGTGGTGGCGAAGAAATATTGGCTTTGATGGAACATGATATCAAATTTGAAGTAATTCCAGGTGTAACTTCAGCTATTGGGGCACCAACTTCTCTTGGACTACCGGTAACTCACAGGGCAGTAGCTACTTCCCTAACTATTGTAACCGGTCATGAAGACCCAACAAAACCTGAAAGTCAGGTTCATTGGGATTATACTGCAGATACATTAGTTATATTAATGGGCATTGGAAACATTCGTGAGAATACTTCTGAAATAATGAAATATCGTCCGGCTGACACACCAGTTTGTGTTGTTGAAAGCGGAACATTGCCTGATGAAAGGGTGGTGTTTGGAACATTGGGTGATATTTCTGATAAGGATATTAACACCCCGGCTATTTTAATAATCGGCGAAGTAGTTAAACTTTACAAAGATATTTACAATTATAGCGGTGATTAGATGTGTGGAATTGTAGGTTGTATATTAAAAGATGAAAAAGATGTAGCACCTATCCTTTTTGATTGTATTTCAAAATTAGAATACAGAGGTTATGATTCAATTGGTTTGGCAACATTTGATGATGATAAAATCCACATTAAAAAAGATAAAGGTAAAATCGAAGAAGTAGATAAAAAATTGGATTTAACTGACATGCCGGGCAACTTCGGAATCGCCCACGTTCGCTGGGCAACACACGGAGACCCTTCAAAGCTCAATTCACACCCTCACGTTGATGAGGACAATACTATTGCCGTTGTACACAACGGAATCATTGAAAATTATCTTGAAATAAAAGAGAAGCTTACTCTTGAAGGCCATGTATTCAAGTCAGACACTGACACTGAGGTCATTCCACACCTGATTCAGAAGTTCATGGATGAAAAATTTGATTTGGAGCATGCGGTCAGAAAAACTATTGATGTGATTGAAGGCGCTTATGCAATTGCCGCAATCAGCAAAAACGAACCTGATAAAATTGTTGCAACACGTAAAGATTCTCCTTTAATCGTAGGAATTGGTGAGGATGGTTATTTCTTGGCTTCAGACTCCCCAGCTATTTTAAAATATGCCCGTGATATAATTTATCCTGAAAGGGGTGAGATTGTAATTATAGACAAGGAGGGTGTTGTTGTTCATGATGAATTTGACAATGTAGTCAACAAGGAAATAGATACCATCAATTGGACTCCCGAAATGGCTGAAAAAGAGGGCTATGATCATTTCATGATTAAGGAAATCAATGAGCAGGCAACAGCTGTTAGAAATACATTGACACAAAAGGATAATATTCAAGAAATCATTGATGAGGTAGGCGACCTTCAGAGAATATGCTTCGTGGCATGCGGAACATCTTACCATGCTTCATTGACCGGAAAGTATTTAATAGAATCACTTGCAGGCATTCCGACTGATGTTATATTGGCATCCGAATTCAAATATTCGGCAAATACGCTGAATGATAAGACTTTGGTCATTTTCATCTCACAGTCAGGTGAAACCGCCGATTCACTTAAGGCATTGGATGTGGCCAATCAGACATCAAAAACTTTGGGAATTGTTAATGTTGCAGGTTCATCAATTACCAGAAGGGCCCAATATGTAATTCAAACTCAGGCAGGTCCTGAAATTGGAGTTGCAGCAACAAAGACTTATGTGGCTCAACTCACTGCAATTTACTTATTGTCTGCATTGATATCCAAAAACACAGAACTCCTTAAGGAAATTGAAAAAGTGCCTGATTTCATTGATGAGGCTCTTGGCGATGTTGATTTGGTTAAAGACATATCAAAAAGATATAATTATGCCAGGGATTTCTTCTATTTGGGAAGAGGCTATTCATATCCTACCGCTTTGGAAGGGGCTTTAAAACTTAAGGAAATTACTTATATTCATGGTGAAGGCTATGCTGCAGGTGAACTCAAACATGGTCCTTTGGCTTTGATCGATGAAGGAATTCCTGTGGTAGTTGTCATTCCTCCCGGAGACAATTATAGAAAGACCATGAGTAACTTAGAAGAGGTTAAATCTCGTGGAGCTAATGTATTGGCCATCGGATCTGCAACTGACGAATCTTTGAAGGCTAAGGCAAATGCGGTTATTCCAATCAATGATGATGTCAAGGAGATAATTGCTCCATTGGTTTATATTGTGCCTTTGCAATTGATAGCATATTACATTACAATTGAAAAAGGGCATGACCCTGACAAGCCTAAGAACTTGGCGAAATGCGTAACTGTTGAATGATATTTTCAACTTTTACTTTTTTTTTAATTTTCAGGGAAGTTTCCTGATTTCACTATTTTTAATCTTTCACGCATGTCCAGAATTCTGTTTCTTGAGTTATTTTTTCCATCCTGTTTTTTGGAATATTCCTTTTCGCATTCAATGATATAAAAGGCTTCAGGGGAGGTGGTCGATGGGATATTCATTTTTGCCAAATTACGCTCAACTCTTCTTTTTAGTTTTTCATCATCCATTTCGCTTCCTAAAAATATTGGCGTTTTTACGGCGGATGATATTTTGGTGTTATGGCGGGCATCATGTCTTTCTTCGGTTCTTCTTTCTAAAATGAATTCACTGGAATTGTTTAAGTTAGAATCCCTGAATGGAATTCCAACATCGGACAAGGCAATTCTTATCTCATCGTTTTTTGGAAGTGATGTATCGAGCATTGATGGATTTGGGCTGGCCAATGTACCGCCTTGCTTTCTTCCAAATATTGGGCCTTGTCCTATATAAAAGTCAGCTTCAATAAACGCGTCTCTAATAGGTGCCGCAGATGTATAGGTAGCTACAATTCCATCTTCCTTTATCACTCGTTTGAATTCTTTGAAAAATTCAAGTGAAAACAGTTCGGGAGCCATATTCTGTGAAAAAGGGTCTAAAAATATGGCATCGTAGCTATTGTCATCTAACCTTTGAACGGTTTGCCTTGCATCTTCAATGTAAACGTCAATGTCAATGTTTTCCGGAATTTCACATTCCTCTAAACTTAAAGCGGCATAATCCTGGGCTATAAGTTCATTTTCAATTGCCTTTTTGGTGATGTCATGGGCTTTGATTGGGGATGGGACCAGAAGGCCGCATGCCAGTGTTGCATGGGATATTTCGACCATATCTATTTTCAGGTTTGAGGTGTGTCCATGCTCTAGAAAATCGGATATTGCCGCAGAGGTGTTGTAGCCAAGTCCTGCACAGATGTCCAGAACTGCAATGTCGTTTGTATAGTCAAACTTCATGGGCTTGATAAACTTCTCAAAGGACTCACTTATTGCACCTGTAGATGTATGAAGCGTTTCAATTTTATGGTTTATTTCCTTTGAGTTAATAGAATATGATCCATCATCTGTTAAAACAAAATAATCATTGTAAGTATTAAAAAAATTAACCCTTCCTTCAATATTTTGACCACTTCTTTCATCATCGAAACAGGCATTCACCAGGTCGAAAATATCATCGCTTATTATTCTGGCATTTTCTTCATAGCTCATCTTATCTAAAAGAATATTGTATTTTTTGATATTTATGATTTTTCTAGTTGAAAGCCGATTTCATTTTTTCTTAATTTCAATGTTCTAGTTTCAATTTTATGGGTTAATTATTTTTTATCATGTCAATTCTACTTTTGAGGTATTGAATGAGCAAAATTTATATAATTTCTAATTTAAAGTTAATTTAGTTATTGTTAACACTCCATTTTTTGGATATGATTTTTTTAAAATGGAACTTGAAGTTCGCTAAACAATTGAGTAAGGTAAAATAAATGTTTGAAATTAAAGCTAAAGATAATATGGGTAGGGTTGGTGTTTTAAAAACCAAACACGGTGAGGTCAAGACTCCAGCTTTGATGCCCGTCATTCACCCAAGAAAACAAGCGATAGACGTTGCCAAGTATGGTGCGGACATTGTGATTACAAATGCATACCTGATTTATAAGGATGAAGAGTTGAAAAAGGAGGCTGTCGAGAAGGGACTGCATGAACTGATTCATTTTGACGGTCCCATCATGACCGATTCCGGTTCTTTTCAGCTTTCAGTATATGGTGATGTGGAAATCACCAACAAGGAAGTCATTGAGTTTCAGGAATTGATCAAAACGGATATTGGAACAAGTCTGGATATTCCAACAGCACCATTTGTTGACCGTGAAAAGGCTGAAAGTGATTTGAAAATTACTTTGGAGCGCTCAAAGGAAGCTGTAGAATACAAAAAGTCCCAAAATATGGAAATGATGTTGAATTCCGTTGTTCAGGGCTCAACATTTCTGGATTTAAGACGTGAATGTGCACGCGAGCTATCAAAATTGGATGCAGATTTATACCCTATAGGGGCAGTTGTTCCCCTAATGGAATCATATCACTACAGGGATCTGGTTGATGTTGTAATGAATTCAATGAAGGAACTGCCGGACAGTACCGCTCGCCATTTGATGGGTGCAGGCCATCCAATGATATTTGCATTATGCGTTGCAATGGGATGTGACTTGTTTGACTCGGCGGCATACATATTATATGCGGAAGATGACAGGCTTTTGTCCACAAGGGGAACCTATAAATTGGAAAACCTGCAGGAAATGCCGTGTTCCTGTGAAGTATGTACAAAATACACTCCGGATGATTTAAGGGCAATGCCGAAAGAAAAAAGAAGGGATTTAATAGCTCAGCACAACTTGCATGTTTCATTTGCAGAGTTAAGATTAATAAGACAAGCCATTTATGATGGAAATTTGATGGAACTGGTTGAAGAGAGATGCAGGGCTCATCCGGCACTTCTGGAAGCTGTAAGGCAGCTTGGAAACTACTCAAAGGATTTGGAAAAATATGACCCTAGAAGCAAAAAGTCAGCGTTTTTCTACACAGGGCCAGAGTCATTATGTCGCCCGGAAGTATTAAGGCACATGCAAAGGCTGCGTGAAATGCCCAAAAAAAGAGATTTGGTAATATTGCCTCCAACAAGAAAACCCTACTCCAAATTCATATCAGGAAAACTTGGTGAATTTTATATCTATGGTGCAGAGCAGGAAATTGACTTGGACAACACTGATTTCATGGTATTGGATGTGCCATTCGGATTGATACCGTTGGAAATTGATGAAATTTATCCATTAAGTCAAAATGATGCTCCAAAAACCCGTGATGTCGACAGCATTGAATTTGTTGAGGACTTTATTTCGGAATTTGTGGAATATTATGAGCAGATATTGATCCATTCAAGAATAATTAAGGACCTCGAAATTGGATTGTATAACAAATGCATTGATTCCGATGAAATAAGATACAAGAAAGACGATATTAAAAAGATCAAAGCCATTGCAGACTATCAGTTTGGCGTTGGAGCGGGGGATGCGCTGTTTACAGGAAACATCAACATTGAAAAAAGTAAAAAAACAGGTAAGATCAGACACATTTATGATGGAAAGGTGTTGATTGTGAATATGAGAGCATCAGATTCTTATTTGATTTTATCAAAGGAGGGTGCAAAGAGATTGCATAATAAAATGCCTTATCCGGAAAATAGGGTGGTTGTAAATAAGGATTCAGAGCCATTCGCACTTGATGGAAAAAGCGTATTCTGTAAATTTGTAGTCGATTGTGATGACAACATCAGGTCAAAAGACGAGGTTTTGATAGTCAATGAAGAGGATGAATTGCTTGCTTATGGAAAAGCGCTTTTAGGAGCTTGTGAAATAAAAGAGTTCCAAACAGGACAGGCCATCAAAACCAGAAAAGGAATGAAAAAATAGGTGTTAATATGAGTAACGATAAGGTGAATACAGGACATAATATTGAAGATAAGGAACTTATCATAAATGCAAGAAAGCCCGTCGGTGAGCTGGGCAATCAGATATTGGATAGAATGAACAAATCCCATGAAAACATGGCTCAGTGGGGAGTAAGTCACATTGAAATCAAGGAAGACAGCAAAATATTGGATGTCGGCTGTGGCGGTGGAAGAAATATCCAGCGTTTCGCAGAACAGATTTCTGAAAACGGAAGGGTTGTTGGAATTGACTATTCGGATGTCAGCGTTGAAAAGTCAATAGAATTAAATCAGGAGGCTATGGACAGGGGCATTGTCAATGTTTTGCACTGTTCAGTTTCGGAGATGCCGTTTTTTGATGAAACCTTTGATATTGTAACAGGTTTTGAAACCATCTATTTCTGGCCGGATTTTATCAACGACTTAAAGGAAGTGAACAGAGTATTGAAAAAAGGCGGTCTGGTATTTTTCTGTAATGAAGCCGTATATAGGGAAGGTGAAATGGAGAAATACGATGATTTGGTGGAGCTATTGGACATGAAAATATACTCTGAAGATGTTTTAAGGGAGTCTTTGGAAAAAACAGGTTTTGACGATTTTAAAGCTTATGTTAATGAGGAAAATGATTGGATTTGTGTAACTGCAAAGAAAATTCAGTAATATCGAAAGTTTTATATAAGATTAAAACATAAGTTTATTTGTTGTTATTTTTCATGCGGTGTTAGTCCAGCCTGGTTAAGACTCTAGCCTGCCACGTTAGAGACCCGGGTTCAAATCCCGGACGCCGCATTTTTTATGCAGTCGTGGTATAGTCTGGTTATTACTTGGGCCTTCCAAGCCTACAACCCGGGTTCGAATCCCGGCGACTGCATCTTGTCAAAACTTTTTCTATTAAAATTTCTTATTTTGTTTAAAAAATGCTAATTTTTAGTTAGTTTTATATAATAATAGAAATATAATATAAATAATTAAATTAATTTTTAATGTCTTTAAATATTTTGATTTAAGGTGATTTGATGGTAGGAATAGTAGGATATGGGGCGCATGTTCCCTCATATAGAATTAAGGTAGAAGAAATTGCAAAGGTATGGGGAGATAACCCTGTAGCTTTATCAAAAGGTTTGGTTGTTAACGAAAAGTCAGTTCCTTCTGCTGATGAAGACACTGCAACTATTGCAGTAACTGCTGCAAGATATGCTCTTAGAAGAGCTCAAATTGATCCAAGCAAGATTGGTGCTGTTTATGTTGGTTCCGAATCACATCCTTATGCAGTAAAACCAACTGCATCCATTGTTGCTGAAGCAGTTTGTGCAACTCCAAAGTTGACTGCCGCTGATTTGGAATTCGCTTGTAAGGCAGGAACAGCAGGTATTCAAATGTCCATGGGACTTGTAGAATCTGATATGGTGGAGTATGCATTGGCTATTGGTGCAGATACTTCACAGGGCGCACCTGGAGACGCTTTGGAATATACTGCATCTGCAGGCGGAGCCGCTTATATCATAGGTAAGGAAAATACCATAGCTGACATAAACACTACTGTAAGTTTCACTACAGACACTCCTGATTTTTACAGGAGGGAAGGTCAGAACTACCCGTCCCACGGGGGTCGTTTTACAGGTGAACCGGCTTACTTCAAGCATGTTTTAAGTGCAGCAAAGATGTTGTTTGAAAAGACTGACACAAAACCTGAAGATTATGATTACGCTTGTTTCCATCAGCCTAACGGTAAGTTTTACCTAAGGGCGGGTAAAAAATTAGGTTTCACATCAGAACAAATCCAACAAGGTCTTTTAACCCCTAATATTGGAAATACTTATTCTGGTGCAGTGCCTCTTGCATTATCCAACATTTTAGATGTTGCAGAACCTGGGGATAACATATTCGTTGTTTCATATGGGTCAGGTGCAGGAAGTGACGGATTCACTATAACCGTAAAAGACGAGATTGTTGAAAGAAGAGAATTAGCTCCAAAAACACAGGACATCATCAATGACAAAACCTATGTTGATTATGCCGTTTATGCTAAATTCAAAGGTAAAATTAAAATGTAAGGGGGCTTAAATATGAGAGATGTTGCGATTATCGGAGTTTCACAAACTAAATTTGGTGAATTATGGGATTCTTCCTTTAGGGATTTAATTGCTGAAGCTGGTATAAAGGCTATAGTGGATGCTGGCATTGATGGAGATGACATTGAAGCATTGTTTGTTGGAAATATGTCTTCTGGTCTTTTTGTAGAACAGGAACACATTGCAGCGCTTATTTCCGATCATGTAGGGCTTAATCCAATTCCAGCTACAAGAGTTGAAGCTGCCTGTGCATCAGGAGGTCTTGCTTTAAGACAAGGAATTATGGCTGTTGCATCCGGTTTTCATGATGTTGTAATTTCCGCAGGTGTGGAAAAAATGACAGATGTCGTGGACGCCACTCCGGCCATTGCCACTGCATCAGACCAGGAATGGGAGGCACAACAGGGAGCGACTTTCCCATCATTATATGCAATGATTGCTAAAAGGCACATGCACGAATATGGAACTACCCGTGAACAGTTGGCGCAATTTTCCGTAGTGAACCATAAAAATGCATCTAAAAACCCGAATGCACAGTTCCCATTTGAAATTACTGTAGATAAAGTGATTAACTCCACTATGGTGGCAGACCCGTTAACACTTTTAGACTGTTCTCCTGTAAGTGATGGAGCTGCAGCCATTGTATTGGTGCCTGCTGAAGATGCTAAAAAGTACACAGATACTCCAATTTATGTAAAAGCTTCTGCACAGGCTTCTGGAACCTTAACCTTACACGATAGAAAAGACATTACTACTATTGAATCTACCAAAGTGGCTTCCAGAAAAGCTTATGAAATGGCAGGAGTAACAGTAAAAGACATTGATGTATGTGAAGTGCATGACTGTTTCTCAATTAATGGACTTTTAGCAGTGGAAGACCTAGGATTTACAGAGAAGGGTAAAGGCGGAATAGCTATTGAGGAAGGCCAAACAGAAATTGATGGTGATTTCCCAATCAACTCATCTGGCGGTCTTAAAGCACGTGGACACCCATTAGGTGCTACTGGTATTGCTCAAGCGGCTGAAATCGTATGGCAACTTAGAGGAGAAGCTGGCGGACGTCAAGTTGAAGGTGCAGAAATCGGTATGACCCACAACATTGGGGGTACCGGAGGTACTGCAGCAGTACACATATTCGGAAGAGATTTATGAATCTCTTTTATTTTTCTTTTTTTTTTATGATAATCAACACTGGCTCAAGAACTGATATCCCCGCTTTTTATTCCAAATGGTTTTTAAACAGAATTGAAGAAGGCTTTGTTTATTCTAAAAATCCATATAATGATGATATCTATAGGTATCCTCTTGATTCTAAAATTATAGACTGCCTATGCTTTTGCACTAAAAACCCTAAGCCATTGCTCAATAATTTGGATGAGCTCTCAAAATTCCGTCAATTCTGGTTTGTAACAATAACTCCTTATGGAAAGGACATTGAAGCTAACGTTCCAAGTTACAAGAAGGTCATTGAATCATTTAAGGAACTGTCTGATGCATTGGGTGTAAATAAGGTTTCCTGGAGATATGACCCCATATTCATTGATGAAAAGTACTCGCTGGATTTTCATATTGATAAATTTGAAGAATTGACCTCTGAATTATCTGATTACACCAATGATTGTACCATTAGTTTCATTGACCTGTATCAAAAGGTTTTAAGAAATTTTCCACAAGCAAAAGAGGTTACGGTCGAAGAGCAATTGATAATTGGTGAAGAATTTGCAAAAATAGCTAAAAACTATGATTTGGATATGAAAACTTGTGTTGAAGGAGATCTCTTGGCCAAATTTGAATTTGATACGACAGGATGCATGACTCAACAAGTGCTTGAAAGGGCTATTGGAAAAAATTTAAAAATCCCTAAAGGAAAATACACCATCCGTGAATGTAATTGTTTGTTTGGACGGGATATTGGAGCATATAACACTTGCATGCATGGATGTAAGTACTGCTATGCCAACAGCAACATCAAGTTGGTGAAAATGAATCAGAAACAGCATAATCCTGATTCACCACTATTGGTTGGGGAGTTAAAAAATGATGATGTCGTTAAGGAAATTTCAGAGCCTAGCTATATTGATTATCAACAGAAATTAATTTAATAACATTTTTTTCTTTAGATATAAGAAAATGATTTAATTGGGATGTAAATTATTTCTCCATCTTTCTCAATTGTATCTCTTTGTGATACTATTATTCCATGTGTTGAATCATGAATATTCATTGCACGAATCACTTGTCTTTTATCTTTATTTTTATTACCTACTTCTATTGGTATTGGATTTTCAAAGCTCTTTTTAACAAGAAAATCTACTCCTCCTTTCCTTTTTTCATAATATGAATTAAAATCAAAGAAATTCTCATTATTTATTAAATTAAACAATGATGATGCAACAAAGTTTTCAAACAATATCCCATCGTATTCATCTACTGTTAAATTAGTCACACCAAAGTTCAAGTTAATGATATGACGTATACTGGGTGTTGCAAAGTAATATTGTTGTGATTTTTTTATTCTATGGTTAATTCCTCCATAATTGTCAAAATGGAATAATAGTCGTGTTTTTTCAAATAGATAAAATAGGGTATTTATCGTGCTAAATGAGCATTTAAGTTCGGAAGATAATTTATTTTGTGAAACCTCTCCAGGGTATTTTTGCGCCATAAATTTCAGTATTCTCATTGCATAGCTTTGTGTGTCTGTTGTGATGTTTTTTATTGTTCCCAGATCTTTTCTTATCACTGTATCAACAGATGAAAACAGTTTTTTCACTATTTCTCGTTGTCTTTTATCAAACATTACCTGCGGAAATCCTCCAAATTTGAAATAATTATCCCAATCTGTTGAAGTCCATCCTCTTAAATTTAATAAGTCACGGTTTGTTTTTTCTTCTAATTTAATTGCATTTTCAACATTTCCACTAAAAATTAAATCTTTTAAGGAGTTTGAAAAATCAATTGGATAATATCCATACTTTAAATTTAGATGCTGTGTGTAATTTAGTGGATTAATGTTGTAGTTTATTATCCTTCTTGAAGCTTCCGCATCATAGTCTAGGTTTAGTGCTGATGACCCGGTAAATATCATGAAAATCTTTTTGCTTTGATCATAAATCATCTTACCTGCAAGTGACCAATTTTTATCATAATGTGATTCGTCTATTAATAAAAATATTTCATGATTTAATGTTTTTAAGCTTGAATTGTGGAAATTTTTAACATAGTCTTCAATTGTGGTGTATATGTCACATTTTTGTATGTTATTTAGCTGTTCACATGAAATATATAGTATATTCTCGGGATTTATGTTTTTTTCGTTAAATA
>NZ_JAZRHE010000088.1:0-21649 GCF_045644645.1 Methanobrevibacter sp. | reverse complement strand
CGAAACAAACCGAAGCAGAAGCCTACAATTATCAAATAAAGAAACAAAACTCAAAAATACAATCTACAACATCTATCGATCAACTCAAATTCAATAAAAATGAGGATTTCTACAAAGCCTTATTATATAAACATCGTTATAAAAAATTGAAATGAAAAAAAGAAAAAAGTGAACCTAATTGACGAAGTTCACCTGCTCCTCAGTGACTAATGTATAGTCAATCAATTCTTCACCGTCAAGATTCTCCCTGTTCAGGTCCACGCAGGTAATCTGTGAATTGCTATATGTCCTGTAGTAGAGAAGTCCCTTATGGGTATTGTAGCATGAAGAATAGATTGTGTATTCATAAAGGTCGGGGTCTGATATGAAGGTACATCCATTCTGCTGTTCGACAGATTGCAAAATGTGGAAAAACTGGCTAACACTACTGGCTTCATCTACATGTGAGTATGAATTTGCACGTGTAAATGCAACTTTTGCAAATCTTGATGAAGATGACAAATCACCCGGCAGTCCGATGGCACCCATGCCCCTTGAATACTCATCCAGATCGAATGACCTTGAGAATGTGTCTTCCGGATTTTTGACTGAGAGGCTTCTGTAGTTGTTCAGCGAGAACAATTGCTTGTCGAAAGGAGGATTGTTAGTTAAAACTCCCACAGGATTGTCATAGACTTTAAGCCCGTCGGCCATTGGCTCGACTACAATCGCTTCGCCTGTGTTGTCTGAAAGCATCCAGTGCAGCGGGGACAAAGGCAGCTCGTCTGCAAAGTCTATGTTGACGAGATTGATCTTTTCAAGAAGATTTCTTGCCTCGGCCACGCTTTCGGCGCATCCCAAAAGATATGGAATCAGCTCGAACGGGGTTATGTTTATCATATCATCCTTAACGTCATCCTGATAGACCGCATTTCCGGCAAAGTTCAGACCTGCTATGGCAAGACCTTTCTCATTGCATGCATCATAGTACAGAGGATAGCCGTCGACCCCTGCAGCTATTCCGATGATTGCATAATGTGTTTTGATGTCATCTATTTTCCTGAACTTGAACTCATAGTTTCTAGGTGTGACTGTCACCCTTTCATTGTATGAAATCTCATAGTCAAAGTTGCGGCCGAAGTAATGGTTTTCGGTTATGTAATTGCTTGCAGTACACATGTCTTCACCTCATAAGTAATTTGAGTAATTCAGTGCCCTGTTCTTGATATCGCTGAACTTGTCCTCAACCAACAGTTCTCCGTTTTTGAATACGCACCTGAGATAGTCTTCACCTTCGCTGTCGATAGGCACTGTCCTAAATGAATGTTTATCTTTGATTAACTTAAACTTACCGATTTTTGACTTTTTGCTTGAGTCAAGCGGATTCTTGAAAATGTCATGCCATTGGCCATCCCTAAGCTGTGCGGAACATTTGAATGCATTTCTTTGAGTGTCGCGGTTTACTGTGCTGTGGAGTCCGCCGCCCATACCGAATATGATGTTTTCGGCTGCCCATCCGTTGGATTTCATTGCAAAGAGGATGTCCCTGATTTTCTGATAGTCAAGGCCGTCACCCCACAGAAGGCCGATGTTGAGGTCAAATACCTTATAGCCTTTCTGGTTTGGGTGGCTTCCGAAGCCATCTGAGAGCAGATTAAGACAGTCAATGGTGGTTGACACCGGCTCTCCGCTGTCGGGCCTGAAGACAACCTTGTTTCCTTCAACGTCGAGAAAGCTCATGATGGCATCGTTGAGCTCTGTGCCGCTTTTGCCGGCTTCAGTGAGGAAGTTTCTGTAGTTGTATGAATCGATAACCATTGACAATACACCATCCCTTGCCTTGTCGATGACATTTAAAACCTGTTCAAACTCACCTTCCGGACCAAGTGATGTCATGACGCTGTGCTCTGTTGCCTGAACGGAAAATCCATAAACGTTTGGATTGTTGTAGTAGTTTTGAGGAATGGCAAGTGCAGGGATTGTGTCGGTTCCTGAAAAGCTGAGCAGGTGTGCTGAGCCGGCAAGCATGGATGACTCTGTTGAGGTTGCACCCCTGTATCCGAAATCGTGGAGCATAAAATCGAGATTGTCCTTGGAAGAACCTGTCACCTCAAGATAGAAGTTTGAAAGCTTCCTTACCTCCGCAGAGAGTGTTGCAACGGTTGAAGGATACCATACCTGCAAAAGCAATGATTCCAGATAGTTCGGAAGCCAGTATGATTTTTTGTCTGTGTTTTCAACTGTCATCAGCACATTGCTTACATCCACAGGGGTTCCCTCGTGAACTGCCTTAATTTCAATTGGAAGCCTGCCGTCATACTTATCCAAAATGTATTGCCAGCCATCCCTGTTGAATATTCCCTCGCCAATATGTGTGGAAATCAGCTTGTCCGCTTCGTCTATTTTCTCTTGTGTTACAACTTGACCTTCCAGATACTTTTTGATGACGTATTGCAGTCCATAAAAGATGGTCTTGTTGAATTCAGCGCCCACCCTACTTTCAAGATAGGAATAGATCTTTTCTGTTCCCTTCGGGTAGAAATAGTGATGGGTTACCTTATAGCTATCAGTCAAAAGACAAATGTTGTTCTCTATCATAATATCACTTATAAGATGTTAATATGTTGTTAATAAAATATATAGTTTACTGACAGAACAAGAAAAAATAATAAAAAAAGAAAAAAAGGATTTATATGTAGCTTTCATCCTTTTTTCTGAAGTGTGCCTGCGGGTGATCGCATAACGGACATACTTCAGGAGCATCGCTTCCATAATGGATGTATCCGCAGTTATTGCATTACCATGCAATTTCTTCATCTTTCTTGAAGACCTTGCCTGCTTTGATCTTGTCGGATAAAGCATTGTACCTTTCTTCATGAGCCTTTTCGGTAGCTGCAGCCAAATCAAACAACTCAGCAATGTCATCCAATCCTTCTTCACGTGCTTCAGCTGCGAAGTTCTTATACATTGAAGTCCATTCCTCATGTTCTCCTGCAGCCGCATCGGCAAGGTTGGTTTCGGTGTCAGGCACTTTGCCGCCGTGCAATAATTTAAACCATATTTTGGCATGCTCCTTTTCATTGTCTGATGATTCCTGGAAAATGTCCTTGATTTCCACATAACCATCCTTTTTGGCCTGGGAAGCATAGAATTCATATTTTACACGTGCCTGGGATTCGCCTGCAAGTGCAGTCATTAGATTCTGTTCTGTTTTGGTTCCTTTTAAATCTGCCATTTTTATCATCTCCTAAAAAATAGTATTTAATAAATTAGTATATAAAGATTTGGTGATTGGCCGGTAACTAAAAAAAAAGAAAATAAAAGAGTAAAATTATTTGTAATTTTGAGCTCTTTCTTCAAAGTGTGCTTTTGGCACTCCACAAACCGGACACATTTCAGGTGCTTGAGGACCTTTGAAAATGAATCCGCAGTTTTCACATTTCCATTCAATTTCCTCTTCCTTTTTGAATACAGATTCTGCTTCAACATTTGCAAGCAAGGTTCTGTATCTTTCTTCATGTTCTTTTTCGATAGCACCTACTTTTTCAAATAGGAATGCTAATTTAGGAAATCCTTCTTCCTTTGCAGTTTCTGCAAATTCCTTATACATGGAAGTCCATTCTTCGTTTTCACCATCTGCAGCTGCATTGAGGTTGGCTATTGTGTCTGGAATTTCCTCATCGTGTAAGAATTTAAACCAGATTTTAGCATGTTCCCTTTCATTTTTGGAAGTTTCCATGAAAATGTCATGGATTTGAACATAGCCTTCTTCTTTTGCTTTTGCTGCAAAGTATTGGTATTTGGTATGTGCTTGTGATTCACCGGCAAATGCCGCTTTTAAATTTTCTTCAGTTTTTGTACCTTTTAAATCAGACATAATAATACAACTCCGATATTAATTATTATAATTATCATTGAATAAAAAGTTTTTTAAACGAATTTCTATGAAATTTTTTGCATATCGAAAAAAAAAGAAAAAAAATAGCTTAAAAAATTAAGCTATATCTGAGTAAAGTAATCCGGTTGCTCTTGAAGAGAAGAAAATCAAGTATGGAGTTACTATAATGGAAAGAATACCAAATCCATTAATATAACTATTTAATCCGGATATTACAGCATTAATAACTGCCATTATTACAAATATTAAAATTATAACTGCAATTACTTTTCCATAACCTATTCTTCCAATATCTTTAAATGCTTCAGGAATGTTTAAAGCATCCCCAAGGCTTCCGGTGTTGGCAAGTCTTGACTGACCCATAGTTTCAATGAATGCAAAGATTACGAACAGTACAAATGCAATAATCATTACAATAGCTAAGGTAGTTCCGAAACTTATGATTAAGGATTGTGGAACAACATTTTCAAATACAACTGTTGTATTGGCCGGAGCGGCCATTGATGCGTTCATCATTTTGATGAACATTGTCTGAGCCATTCCGAATAAGTTTGTAGCCCATGCAATAATCAAGACAATGATTGCCGGAATTATATAGTAAACAATATTAACAATCAGATACTTGACACCTATTATCATGTTTTCTTTCCAGACAAATTCCGGTGCCCTTTCGGTATGGTCTATTCCGGACTTTATAATACTTACCTGATATCCTATGATTATAAATCCTAAAATTAGGGCTGCAATCAATACAATAATGCCCAAAATAAGCCAGATAGCTGAGTCAGCTATTCCTACTGCGATTAATACAAATCCGACAGCCGCCAATAACACTGCAACAACTGTAAATACAATGAATATTGCAAGTTTTGCAAAATCGTTTGAAGGGAATATCATACCCTCTTTAATAATTTCCATTATTTCCATGTTATCACCATTTTATTTAAAAAAATCACTCCATTATGAGTTATTGATATTTATTGATGTCCTGATATATTAATGTTATTAAAAAATCAGTTTTAAAGTAATAATGGAAATGTAAGATAAAAATTGCAAAAAAAGAAAAGAAAAGAAGATGAATGAAATTATTCATCCACACCGAAGGATTTTTTAAGCAAGTCTGCGTTAACAAATCCTTCCTTATAAATTTTACCGGTGGTTAAATCATTGATTACAACTTCTGCAGGAGCAAACATTCCCTTGTCGATTTGGTAGAAGTCAAATCCGGCTTCCTTAAATACGTCGAAGAACGGTTTGCCATATCCATCAGCAGCGGAAGACGGTAACTGGGCTGCCACATCAGCAATGTCATCACCTTCTTCAGATTCAACATAGTAGTAAGTTCTTCCACCAAAGAGTACTGCATCGTTGGTTTTACCCATAGCCTTAAGTCCATCCGGATCAACAGGTGCGATTGGGGCAATACCTGCAGCATGCTTTACTTTGGTCACATCAAATTTGATGAACTCCAACATTTTGTAAGTTCCGTTTTCAACTACCCTTCCGGAAATTTGAATGGATCCAACGAGAGAAGAAGTAGGAGCTACAAGAAGGTAGACATCTTTGACATCAACATCACATTCATCGGCAATATATTGTGCAACTTCCTCACCAGGCAATACATCAGCTTCCAAAGTCAGGATAGCCAAATCCGCATCCTTGTCCTCATATCCAATTTCTTCATAGGTTTCTGCAGGTTTTAAAGCGATTGCTCTTGCAGGTCCTGAGCCTAATGCAAAGAAATCACCAACTGAAACGGACCATCCTGCCTTTTGGGAACCCAAGGTTGAAATGGAAGGTGCGTCAGTTTTGATTTTTACTGAAGGAAGAGCGAATTTTTCAGACAAATCTCCAGGAATTGAAATTCCCACATCTGCAAGTCCGCCAAGACAGACTTTAGTATAAAGTTCTCCTGCCTTAAAGCTTCCATCCACATTTACACCACAGTCAATGACAGTAGCACCATTATCTAAAGTTGCAACAGCGATGTTTAATTCATCCGCTTTTTCAATCATTACATCTACGGTTTTTTTAGCTTCTACGTTTACACTTACCATAGTTTAACCTCTATAAAATATTAACTTAAAATGAATTAAGTTATTAAATAAAAGTTTATTGTTATTATTATTTAAAAGTGTCTAAATGAATCTGAAAAAAGAAAAAAATTGCAGAATATTAACATCCAACTAACTGTTTTTTCACCCTAATGGCACGAATATTGCCATAATAGCAGCCAACCCCCGATGCAACAGGCGGAACACCTAAACAAACAATATTGCAAATATCCTCCGGTTCATTAAAATTGCCTCCATTAATATAAAACATCTTTAAAATGATATGGATAAAAAGCTAAACCAGGAGTTATAATATTGAATTAATATCATAAAATTGCTTCAAAAATGAAAAATTGATGTTAAAAATAAAGTAAATTTAAAATAGAAAATAACAAATACATATTATCACAAATATGACCCAGCACACTTGCGAAATATTAAAATAGATTGAAAATCAATGTTCAATCAACAGAATAAGGTGGTGAAAATATCTTGCAAAACTTTGATGAATTAATAATTCACAACCCGGAACCATACAAATCAATATACCGATTCATTAAAACAGAAATCATGCCAAAATATCCCTGCCTGACCACTTGTTTTCAGGATAATTTCGATGAAGAGGGAAACCCCCGAGTTCAATATTATATAAGATATGCTGCAGATTTGACTATTAAACAAGAAGATGATCTGTATTTGAAAATTTTAAGGGACATTAAGGAATTCTGCTCCCTAACAGGCATAGAATATAATGAGGATTTGGATATAGACATTCTATTACTCATAGATGGTGGTTACAATGAAAGAAAATGATTTTGAAAATATCGAAGCTGAAGAATTCTATAATCTTGCCTATGAATTAAACATTATCAAAAAGGATTTAGAATCAACAAATTCTTCAATTAATCGAACAATATACGTGAGAATATACTATTCAGTATTTCTTTTTTTTGCGGGAATGGCTAAAAAAGTTTAGTAATTACCAATCATGGCCTAAAGGAGAACATACAAGACTAGCCAAATATATCAGGTTTCATGGTCCATTTGATAGTGAATTCAACGAAATAATCTATCGTAAGTTGATTCGTCTAAAGAAACTAAGGAATCAATCAGACTACAAACTGAAAGTTCCAAAAAAATATTCAGCCAACTACAACAAATGGGATTTTACAAGCATCAATTCCGCATTTCAGATTGCAGAAGAAATTATTAAACCATTTATGGAATTAGAATTAAATTAAAACCTGTCATAATGAACCTTGGACTCATCATATCTAAGCTTAACTTCACCTTCACCTTCGGGCCAGCCGACACAGATTACGGAAAACGGAATGCAATGGTCTGGAATGTTAAGATATTCCTTCAGCTTCAAGGTCCTGTCTTCAATCGGATGAAAACCCAACCAAACTGCACCTAGCCCTTCATGGGTTGCCTGAAGCAGAATGTTTTCGTTGCAGGCTCCCAAGTCCTGCTCGATCATGCGAATAACCTTCGCCTCATTCAAATTCCCCAATGTAACAATCAAATGGGATGCCCCGGCTGCAGGCTTTGCAAACCTGTGCATCCGGGAAATTGCCTTTTTATCTTCACTTTCTGATACGACAATGAACTCCCATGGCTGGGAATTGCACGAGGAAGGTGCCTGCATTCCTGCCTTCAGGAGTTTTTCAATCAGTTCATCCGGAACCTTTTCATCCTTAAACTTGCGTACGCTGCGCCTTTTGAAAACAACACTCATCTAACCACCAAACAGCTCCTCAATCTCCTCTCTAACAAACGGATAGTCATTCACATCAGTCAGGATGTTCACCTGATCGCTGTATCTGATTTGGAAATCCTCACTCGGAATCACATACTTGCCGTTCCTGATTACGGACACTACAATCGCATTTTTTGGAAAGGGAATGTCCTTGATTTTGAAGTTTATGTAGTTGCAGTCCAGAGGAACAACATACTCAGACAGGACATGCTTGGACGGTTTTTTGACAAATTCCCTGTTTTTAGTCAATAACAACCTGTCATACAATGATTCATAAATCGGTTCATTGCCCAAAAGTGTCGGAACCACATAGGCTATCAGGGACACGATTATCATGGCCACCAGCGACTCTGTCGAACCGCTCATCTCGGCCAGAAGGACAACACCTGTAATCGGGGAGCGGACGGTTGCGGCAAAAAATCCTGCCATTGAAATGACAATGAACTTGTAAATCAAATCATGCTCGAATCCGAATGCCGGAACGACAACGCTTCCAAATACTGCACCGATATAGGCACCCAATACCAAAATAGGCAGAAATATGCCACCAGGTGCGCCTGATGAGAATGAAAACATTGAAAAGAGGTATTTCAAAACCAGCAATAACACCAACACACCTAAAGAAGGAATGGCCACATCCAACATGTCCATCATAAAGTGTCCGCCATCGCTTATTTCCGGAATCAGAAGCGCAACCACACCGGAAACCATAAACACCAACACAAATTTAAGCCATGAAGGAATCTTCAAATTGGAAACAAAATCGGATGATTTTATCATTCCCATATTGTAAATGTAACCTAAAAGGCCAATCAATAAACCTAAGACAATCAAAATCCAATAGGATTCAAGAGGGATGTTGTAAATTGGAAATGTAAGTGCCGTGGATTGGCCAAATATCGCCTTTGATATGAAATCCGATACGATAGCTGACACCAAAGCGATGAATACCAAAGTCTTGTCGAATCCATGGTTTATCTCTTCAAAGACAAATATCACACCGGCCAATGGTGCGTTGAATGCAGCCGTAATACCTACGGCAGACCCGACAAGAATCAATCTCAACTCATCGGTTTTGGATCCCTTGAACAATCGTGAAACACCCTTTCCTGCCATACCTCCAATCTGAACTGACGGACCTTCAGGACCTAATGACAGCCCGCCCAAAGCGGTTAAAACGCCGGCAGCAATTTTGGAAAACAAAACCTTTGCCCAATTCGCTTCCATATGGCCTTTCACCTCAGCATATATCTGAGGTATTCCGCTTCCGGCAGAATCGGCTTCCCATTTGGTTAGCCAGTCCACCAAAAGACCCATGATGGCCAGGGCAATGAAAAATAGGATAATGTAGAATACATTCCCATGTATTACACTCAAATACTCTCTTAAAACATGTTCTGAGCCGTAAAGCAGGTATCTGTATAAGCATACCATCAATCCGGCAAATATCCCTACCATAACTCCCTGAACTGTCAGGCGGAAAATATATTTGGGGTTTTCAACCACAGACCTCAATGTTTTTTCAAGAGATTTCATTACTAAATAATTTGTTCCAAATCATATAAATCATTTACAAAATCTCTGATATTTTTTCGACCGCTGGTGTTAAATATAATTAGCTAAAACTACAAAAATATCATACAACATTTGAAGGAGGGACATCAGCTGAATATATTCAACATATTGTATCAAGTCGATTCTGTAATGTACTTTCCCATCCTCATCATTGTCATGGCAATAGCCGGACTATACTTTACCGGCAAGACACGGGGAGTACAGATTAGACTGTTTGGCGAATCTCTCAGAATTATTCTTGAACCGCCGGATGATGAAAATTCAGTGTCTTCCCTTCAGGCAATGCTCGTATCCACCACTTCACGGGTGGGGACAGGCAATATCGTAGGCGTGTCCACAGCAATCTGTCTTGGAGGTCCCGGTGCCTGCTTTTGGATGTGGCTGATGTGTATCATCGGGGCATCCTCAGCATTCATTGAAAGCACGCTAGCCCAGATCTATAAAAGGAAAGACCATGAAGGCAGCTCCTATGGCGGCCCTGCATACTATATCGAACAGGGCCTGAACAGACCTAAATTGGCAATTGTATTCTGCATATTCCTAATCATGACCTATGCTATGGGATTCAACCTGCTGTGCTCATACAACCTTCAGTCAACATTCATTGACTATTCATTTTATAATCCGAATTCAACTCCCCTCATCATAGGTGCCCTTCTAGCCATCACAACAGCATACTGCCTTCTTGGTGGCGGAAAAAGAATCATCAAGATAACCGGTACTGTCGTGCCCTTCATGGGAATTTCCTATATCGTCGTGGCCTTAATAATAATCCTAATGAATTATCAAAACATTCCTGCAATGTTTTACCAGATATTCCAGGATGCCTTTAATTTCCAATCAATCTTCGGCGGCGTTGCCGGCTCATGTATGGTGTACGGAATCAAAAGAGGACTATTTTCAAATGAAGCGGGTGTGGGATCTGCACCAAACGCCTCGGCTTCTGCAAACGTGTCACATCCAGCAAAGAGGGACTGGTGCAAACATTATCCGTCTACATCGACACATTGCTTCTATGTACAGCCACTGCATTAATGTGCCTATCCACAGGAGTGGCACGAAATGCAATCGTTGCAGGTGCCCCATATGTGCAGAACTCCATTCAAACGGTATTCGGCACTGCAGGCCCAGTGTTTATCACTGTTGCAATGGTGCTTTTCGCATTTACAACTTTGATTGGAAACCTCTATTATGTAGACAATGCCCTAATATTTTTAAATAAGAAAAATAAACCTTCACAAAGATTCATGCACATATTCTACGTATTAGCTTCCGCAGTAATATTCATAGGCGCCATAATTCCAATGGATGCTGCCTAGGCAATTGCAGACATTACCATGGGAGGCATGACTCTCATCAACCTGCCCGTTTGTGTGATTTTAAGTAAAATCGCCATTGATTGCCTAAAAGATTACGAAGAGCAAAAAAAAGTTGGGGAAAAATCCTGCTTTCAAGGCAAGCTCCGTCGGATTTGGTGAAGATGAATTGGATTTCTGGAAATGAGCAATCATTTTCCATGACCCTTTTTTTACAAATATTCTAGTTGGAAATAACATCACGTTTTGAAAAGTAGATGCGTCATGCTAGTGATATGATAATATGCAAGAAAGGATGAATTTAATAAGGTTCATGATTAGAAACTATCAAATTATGTGGCATTCATTAAGCAGATGATACGGTTAATTCAACTGTGAAAATTATTAAACTTTTTAATCTACGACCATCACCATCAAACCGAAAAAATATAAAAAAAGGATAAGGAGAAAAAAATAATCTCCTTTTAAATCTAAAAAATCACCGTTTTTTACTGCCTGATCAACGTATTACCACACTGGCAGTTGTGCTTGAAGCACCATATATTTCTGTGCCGGCACATGAGATTGCCGCAGTGTAACTGCCCGCAGCAAGATTCTTAAGGGATGCTGAAATCCTGCCGCTGGCATCTGTCTTAACGGTCTTGTCAATATCACCTAAGACCAGATGGACTTTAACGCCAGCAAGCGGATTGCCGTCAGCATCCTTCAAAGTGACATAGAACCTGGTGTTGGCACCCTGGTCTGCAACAATATCTTTTGCTGTCAAAGTGGTAGGGATCTTATTTACTGTTACTTTTGCAGTTGTGCTTGATTTAGAATAGGCATCGTTACCTCCATAGGAAATCTTTGCAGTATATTTGCCTGGAGCTAAAGACAAAGTGGAAACAGAAATTCTTCCCTTAGTGTCTGTCTTAACTGTTTTGTTAATGCTGCCCAATACAACATTGACTTTACCGCCTGTGATGATATTATCATTTGTATCTTTTAATGTCGCATATAATCTGGAACTAACGTTATACTCAGCAACAACATCATTAGCTGTCAATGAGGTTCCAGTTTTTACCAAAACGTTAGCAGTAGTTTTTGAACGACCATAAATATTGTCACCAGCAAATGTGATTACAGCAGTGTAATTACCTACATCCAAATTCTTAGTACTAGCGGAAACTCTTCCTTTAGCATCAGTCCTAACATTCTTATTGATATCGCCTAAGACCAGATTGACCTTAACACCAACAATAGGATTACCATCCACATCAGTTAAAGTAGCATACAATCTGGAACCGACATTATAAGTAGCAACAACATCTTCAGCAGATAAAACAGAAATATGTTTCACAAATACATTGGCAGTGGTTTTTGAAGAATCATAAAGATTGTTACCAGCAAATGTGATTACAGCAGTGTAATTACCTACATCCAAATTCTTGGTGGATGCGGAAATTCTACCCTTAGCATCAGTCTTGACTGTCTTGTTAATAGTGCCTAAAACCAAATTGACTTTGACGCCAGCGATTGGATTGCCATCAGCATCTTTTAAAGAAGCATAGAACCTGGAACTGCTATTATAATCAGTAACCATATCATTAGCATCCAATACGGCTTTATCCCTCACCATTACATTAGCTGTAGTGCTTGATGGAGCATATATTTCATTACCTTCAGTTGAAATAAAAGCAGTGTAATCTCCTATGGCCAAATTCTTAGTTGATGCAGAAATCCTACCCTTACTGTCAGTTTTAACTGTCTTATTGATAGTGCCTAAAACCAAATTGACTTTAACACCACTAATGGCATTACCTTCCATATCTTTTAAATAAACATAATACTTATAACTGCTATTGCAAATAACAACAACGTCTGAAGCAGTTAATACAGTTTGAGCTTTTACCAATACCTTAGCAGCAGCACTTGAACCGAAATATATTTTATTTTCTGCAAATGAAGCAGAAGCAATGTAATCGCCTATGGCCAAATTCTTAGTTGATACAGAAATACTGCCGTTAGCATCAGTCCTGACAGTCTTTTTAATATCACCTAAAACCAGTTTGACTTTAACACCAACGATAGGATTGCCGTTGATAAAATCTGTTAGAGTGGCAACAACCTTACCAGAGGTATTATATGGAACAACCACATCAGGAATTGTTAACCAAGTACTAATTTTAGTTATAGTAACTTTGACTGTATTATTTGAAGGGCCATGTTCAGCATTTCCAGCATAAGAGATAGTGGCCAGATATTCATTTGGAATCAAATCAGTTGGAATAGCAAGTGAAACTTTCCCATTGGAATCGGTTTTTAATGTATATTCCACATTATCCAATAAAATAGAAATTTGCTCCCCAACTAAAAGATTATTAAGACGATCTTTTAAGGTTGCAACTAATTTCTCATCACTACCATATGTACAATATACACCATTAGAACTAATAGATGTCTGTATTTTTTCCAAAAGAGGATATGTACTATACCAATCAGAACCATTATTTGCAACACAACCTTCAAAAGTTGAATTAATTAAACCACAATTTTTTGAAAAGTAAATTCCGCCACCACACTCTTCAGCATGACAATTCACAAATCTAGAGTTGATAACCCAAATATCATGAGAATTATTATCAATATAAATCGCACCGCCATCTATCGCAGAACAATTTATAAAACATGAATTATCAATACTTTTATAATACTTATAACAATAATAAACAGCGCCGCCGCGCTCACCAGCAGAATTATTAACAAAAGTACAATTCACAACAGAACTATCATACATAGCACCACCATTCAGACCAGCTTTATTATAATTAAATGTACAATTCACAGCAGAACCACCACTCACAGCACCACCATTATATGCAAAATTATTAACAAAAGTACAATTCACAGCAGAACCACCATACATAGCACCACCATCACCACGAGCGGAATTACTAACAAAAGTACAATTCACAGCAGAACCACCACTCACAGCACCACCATCATATGCAGAATTATTAACAAAAGTACAATTCACAGCAGAACCACCATACATAGCACCACCATCACCACGAGCGGAATTATTAACAAAAGTACAATTCACAGCAGAACCGTCCCTCATAGCGCCACCATTATATGCAGAATTATTAACAAAAGTACAATTCACAGCAGAACCACCACTCACAGCACCACCATCACCACGAGCGGAATTATTAACAAAAGTACAATTCACAGCAGAACCACCATACATAGCGCCACCATTATATGCAGAATTATTAACAAAAGTACAATTCACAGCAGAACCACCATACATAGCACCACCAAAACCAAACTCATATGCTTCATAATCTTCATTAAAGTGACCTAAAGCAGAACAATTTATAAAACTACAATTCACAGCAGAACCACCATACATAGCACCACCATCACTAGCAGAATTATTAACAAAAGTACAATTCACGACTGTGCACTTACCTTTAATAACACCACTAGATTCAATAGTATAACCATTTACAAAAACAATATCATAGAATAGTACATCACCTTCATCTTCCATACAATATAAGTTGAAAATGCCGGCAGTGTTATAACCATCAATTGTATAACCCTCACCATGAATAGTCACAGTACGATTAACAACAATACCATCAATAAAACTAGAGTCATATAACAAATCAAAAGTATAATTAGTATCTAAAAATATATCTCTTTGAGTATTGTTATTTATTAATTTATTTAAATCCACAAATGATTTTGCGTTTAACCAAGTTACATTATAAGTATCATTTCCGTTAGGTGCATAATTATTGCTAAATCTAGAACTAGTTGATACTTTAGAATTGTATACTGCTCCGCCATAACAAGTAGCATTATTATAATTAAAAGTACAATTAGTAACTCTTCCAAGACACATTGCTCCCCCATTTATTGCGGAATTATATTCAAATAAAGAATTTCCAACTAAAGTATCATAAATCGCACCACCATCCTGATTTGCATGATTTCTTTTAAAATTAGAATTAATAGCTGTACCATTATACATTGCTCCCCCATACATTATTGCAACATTATAAACAAAATTACAAGTATCCGCAGCCGTATTATATGTAGCACCTCCGGAACTTGCAGAATTATTAACAAAAGTACAATTTACAGCAGAACCACCACTCACAGCACCACCATTATATGCAGAATTATTAACAAAAGTACAATTCACAGCAGAACCAATATACATAGCACCACCAAATTCACCAGCAGAATTACCAATAAAAGTACAATTCACAGCAGAACCACCACTCACAGCACCACCATTATATGCAGAATTATTAACAAAAGTACAATTCACAGCAGAACCATCCCTCATAGCGCCACCAGCACCACGAGCGGAATTACTAACAAAAGTACAATTCACAGTAGAACCACCATACATAGCACCACCACTACCTGCAGAATTATTAACAAAAGTACAATTCACAGCAGAACCCTGATACATATACATAGCACCACCAAACTCACCAGCTGAATTACCAATAAAAGTACAATTCACAGCAGAACCATGATTACCTCCACTAATCGCACCACCATAACTAGCAGAATTATTAACAAAAATACAATTCACAGCAGAACCATCATAAAGAAAACTATTATACATGGCAGCACCATGACGTGCAGAATTACCAATAAAAGTACAATTCACAGCAGAACAATCATACATAGCACCACCATAACTAGCAGAATTATTAACAAAAGTACAATTCACAGCAGAACAGTTACCGCTAATCGCACCCCCGTTGCCACTAGATCTACAATTCACAAAATTAATATTGTTAAAAATTACATTAGATGATGTAATTTCAAACGCTCTTGCTTGATCGTTTCCATTAATTGCATATCCATTTCCATTAATTACAATGCTTTTATTAATGATGATTCCATTTTTATAATCAGAATCATCATCACAATATGTATAATTTCTATTTAAATTCAATTCAATATCGGCATTAGCTATTTCATTAGCCAAATCTATGAAAGTTCCCAAATTATTTACTTCTAAAATTTCTTCATCATTTCCAACACCGACCGCTTCGTCAGCTATTCCTTCGACACCCACAACATCACCTGTAGCATTGTCTGCTGCGCTGACTGCAGAAACAGCCATCAGACTTACAAGAAATATTGCCAGTATAACAAATTTTTTCTTAAACAATTTTTATCCTCCATTTTAAAGTCTTTGATTGATTGATATTTATGTTAAACATGCCTATTAATACTTAGGGATAACAACAAGCATCAGAATTTAAAAAAACACCCTGTTCCAATATTAAATGAATTAAACGAGTAAATAAAAAAATAAATAATGAACTTAACAATTATTGTAAAATAAACATTACAAAATTAATATTGAGTTAAAAAAAAATGAAAAAAATGAACATTAAAAAAAGAGAAAAGATTAGAATCGCAATCCGAATTCAAAACAATTCAATTTGAACTTCTTAACATTAACCTCGGCCTGTAGTCATTCAAAAAAAATAACTTTCCAAAACGCTTGCATATATAATATTTAATTTATTAAAAAAATAAAAAATTTGAGGAAAATCCTCAAAGATATGAATGATTTAAATTATTTACTCACTGACTGAAATCATGTTGTGAAAGCGAATCAAATGATATGTCGGGGTTTTGAATGGAAACCCTCGAAAGGATTTTCATCATATATGAGTATTACCTGAATTACCAATACTTTATATTCAACTGCTGTTTTCGTTTTTGTTTTAGCTATTTCCAAAAATAGGGAGAATACTAATCCGAAACTTAAAGGGCTGTCCGCTTCTGTATTTGGAATTTATATGATTCATGTTTTCTTCTTAGAATTAATTCTGCAAGTAATATATCCTTATTCACAGTTCGCTATGCAAATACCAATAGTTTATCATATTATGGTGTTTACAGCAGCATTTGCATTGTCTTAAATTAAGGTATTGTTGGTTTCTAAGATCAAGTATGTCAAAAAGATATTCTATTTGAAGTAGGAGCCGGCTCTCCCATTTTTTTAAATCACTTTTTTGCAGTTGAAGATGCAAATAATATCTTGCGGTCGAAAATGTTGTTATAGGGGCTTGACCTACAATTTTTGAAATCATATTTAAATAATATCATGACCATATATAAATCAATAAAGGTGATTGAGATGGGTCATCCGAAGGGAATATATTTATTATCGTCAACTGCAATGCTGGAAAGCATGAGCTATTACATTTTTGCCGGGCTGCTGGTAATGTATATGATTGACGTGCTGCATTTTACGGATTCGTTTTCCACCAGCCTTTTCGGCATAGCCTTCGGTTCGACATATGTTCTCCAGATGGTCGGAGGATATGTATGCGACAGATATCTGGGCAACAGAAAAGCAATTATTTTCGGAATTTCACTTATCGTCATTGCGCAGCTGATTTTTTCATATGATGCCAGCCTGTTTGCCCTTTCAGCAGGTGTCCACGAACATGCAATTCTTCTCTTCACTTATCCTGAAATTGTCTTTTTGGCGGGTGTGGCCGTGATGGCAGTTGGTGTCAGCTTCTTTAAGGTCAATATCGCCTCTTTCATGGACCAATTTTACAATGAAGGGGAATCAAAGCTTATCGATTCGGCATTTTCAATCTTCTATCTCTTCATCAATGTCGGAGGGCTCATAGCTCCCCTGTTAATAAATTCCGTTGTCGGAGTGCATCATCCCGAACTGTATCAGTACGGATTTCTCATAGGTTTTGCAGCGATATTCCTCGGACTTCTGGTATTTGCAATGGCTGGAAAAAGGTTTTTCCGCTCACCTGATGGCGAGCCGCTTGGGGTCGAGCCAAGATTCAAGACTCAGGCAGCCGCTGCAGAGGACACAGGCAAATTAAGCAAAGCCGAGATTGACAGATTCAAGGTAATCATTGCAATACTTATTTCGGCCTTTGTTTTCCAGTTGTTCTGCCAGCAGGTCTACACTTCAATAATACTTTTCGCCGAAAGCAATGTGAACAATGTCATTCCGTTCATAAACCAGGAAGTGGCTCCTTCATTTTACCTGTCCCTGAATCCCCTGTTCATAATATTCCTGACTCCAGTCTACCTAAGGATATTCAATTCAAGGGAGATTTCATCAATCACTAAAATCGGCGTCGGCCTGCTGCTTTTGGGAGCGGCATATTCCGTTCTTTTCATAGCAATGGGCACTGTTGGAAGCGGCATGAAACTGAGCATGTATTGGGTGTTCATGTTCAACTTCTGTCTGGTCAATTCTGAAATGCTCACAATGCCAGTTACCTTAAGTGCAATAACAAAATTGACTCCTGAAAAGTATGTCTCTTCCATGATAGGAGTATATTACGTCACCTTCAGCATCGCCTCAGTGATTGCAGGTGCATGTGCGTCCGCATTTCCGAATGACACTTCAACAATGCTGTTCAATATCATTCCGATTGTAAGTCTTCAGGAATATTTCATAATCTTTGCGATGCTGGGATTCGTTGCCGGTGGAATCTGGATGATCTTTAGAAGAAGAATGATTCGAATGTCAGAGGGGATATTGTAAAGAACGTGATGGCATTGATAATTATCATGTTTTTAATTGGGAAGATGGTAAACAATTATTATAATTAATTATTTTAATGCTTCAACCATTAATCCCATCACTATGCTTATTGTCATTAATAAATTTTTTATCCAATTAGCTTGTTGCGTATATAGGGAAGCCTATGTTCTAGTTAGAACTTCTCCATGTGTTTCCGCATTTTGCACAGCGGATGAAGTTGGTTGGTGCCTCATCGGCCGATCTTGTTTGCACAGTCCACCAGTATCCCTTTGTCCCGCCGCACTTGTAGCAGGTTATTTTTGTTGTGGGCAACAATATGCTATCGTCATCGATTTCGATTACCTTCTTTTCAGGCATTGTTTCCCCTTCCATCATATACTGATCCTCGATATCCTCGAAACTCAATGACTTTTGAAAGCCACATCTACATTCAACCTTGCCGTCTTCAGGCATTAGCATCGCACCACATTTAGGACAGAATTCCATGTTATAAAACACCACTAAAAATCAATAACTATCAATATAATCAATCAGGTAAATAAAATATTCGGTTGAACTATCCTTTCCGATAGTCCAGATAATTAACGATTAAAACAAACACGCCGAATATGGTCAGGTAAAACTCCTTATTCAGAACTATTTCAGATCCGATGCCGAAATATCCCCAGCTTGCCAAGGCGTGTGAATGAGAAATCGAATCGGGACCGAAACATTGCGGAATCAAATAGATAAAGACAACACTATAAATTGCAATGAAAATAATTGCCAAAACAAATCGGGAATAGTTGTTTGGAACGATTTCATTGTCTATTAAGAGATTGACGCCGTATGCCGCAAACACATACATTCCGAACAATGCCGAAAGATATATCAGGTCTTTAATCTTCAATGAATCCAAACCGATATAGAGCAGCAGCGTGATTAGGATGGATGCAATGAACGCTAAAATTGTATATCTTAAAAAATCGGCAATTCCCATCTATTCACCCAATCCAAGTTCCTGTCTATAGAGAATTACATTGAAGAGTATCATGATCAATGCAAAAACCGTCAGATAAAATAGTGTGCTCAAGATGAAATCGAATTGTGCGCCGTTGAACACGAATGTTAATGAATCGGCTGCATTGAATCCGTCATGACCGAATATCAGCGGCATTACCGCCATGAATATGACATCAAACACCATTATGAAAATCAGCAGATACATGAATCTCTGTGCATTGTTGTCTATTTCCCTTGCATCAATGAGAATCTCCATTCCATAAACGGTTAAAAAGTATAATCCAAATAGATTTCCAATGTATAAAACTTCATTAAGCTGAAATGTAGCTAAAAAATAGCATCCTACCCCCGCAATTATCAAAGCGGATGCAAAATTAAGCAGTATTACCCTCAGGAAATTTTTTCTAACCATCAAATCACCAAATCATGTTCCAATGAAAAACACTGAAAGAATCTATTCTACACTAATATATTTTGATTTAATAGTATATAAAAATTGATTAAAAAAAAGTTTGAATGTGAAAGGACTATCCTTCCACCATAATCAGCTTGCCCGTTGCAGGGTCTTTGTAAACCTTACCCATCTCAGTATATCCCTGACCTGTTGAATTTGAGGTGTCAGGAGTTTCATTCAACTGCTGGCCCTGGTCAACTTCAGTCGTTTCCTTTTGTTGCATCTGATCATGAATTGAAGCATTTGGGTCTATCATTGCCTGCATATTCCAGCTTATGATAACAAAAACAAGAAATCCGACAGCGATAACAAGCATTGCATCTACAAGGTTGGATGTACCTGCCATCGGGTCTTCTTCAACTCTTCTTGACCTTCGTCTACCGCCTTTCCTTACCATAAAATCACTATCAAGCCATATAATCTAAAACTGAATCAATCAATGCATCCAAATCAGATAAATAACGGTCATACCATCCTGACCTTATTTTTCCGATGACATAACATAAAGCACCTGAACCGATTCCAACAATGGTTGTGTTGAAGGCAACGGTCAGTGAGCTGGCCAAGGTATTGATATCGCCGGCACCCAAAGCCGCAAGACCAGGTCCCATCGGGATTAAGGTACCCATCAAACCGAGTGTTGGTCCAATACGGGTGATAATGTCAGTTTTCTGTAATTTATCCATTGTCTTTTCTTCTTCAAATTCGAACAATTTACGGGCCAGGGCTTCTCTTGAAGTCTTTCCCAAATCCTGAGATGATGCGATTTCCATCAAAACTTTCCTTTGTGATTTCGGGATTTTTGCATTTGAAATAATGTCCTTCAACTCTTCAACAGAACCTGCCGCATTAATTTCATAAATCAAATCTCTGATTGTTCCAACAGGAACCTTGCGTCTTGATGTATACTCCGCAATCAAGCCACCCAATGCAATGATGGAAATGATAACGATTATGAGCAGAATAACCAATACCGGAATGGTTAAACTTTGTGAGATTACATCAAGAGAACCTGTCAAAAACTCTCCGCCAGGAATGTTTAAAGCCATATTTTTCACCTAATTATTCTAAAATATTACCTCTTTTGCTAATGACGACTCCCCCAACAATCAGGATGGCGAATGCCACAATTATCATGAGGATATCTTGAGGGGAAGCGATTGTTATAGGAGTTGAGGTTTTTGATAAAACTCCTGCGATGTTCGGTATCACTATTGCTGAAAGCAGGAAGTATGCACCTAAAAGCAGCATGAAATTGCCCAATACGACAGGGTATGGCTTTTTGATAAACCTTATTATAGTATTTGATGCAAAATAAGTTACAATCATGACGCCGACTAAAGCGGCGGCCGCATACCAGCTCAAGTTAAGTGAACTAACGCCAATGGTTGGAGCCACTACCAGAACGCTTGCAATAATCGAACCAAAACAGCATGGACAAGGAGCGATGATGGCCAGAGAAGTTGCAGTGGAGGTATTCTTGTCATGTATTTTCCACTCCCTTATGGTAACCAAACCTGCAATGATCATGATTGAAGCCATTATGATATAAAAAATTGTATTATAGCTGTAAATGGCCTGAACCAACTGTTCGGCATATAATGAAGCAATTGCAGATATTACAACCACTCCGCCTCCGTATAATATGCATATTACAGCAAACAATTTCTTTGACAAATTGGCCAATCCGGTTGCAAGTCCGATTTTAATACCGAAAACCATGACGGATGCAAAAATACCAACTTGCCATAAAACACTCATCATATCCATATTAAATTCCCCTTATCAATTTAAATTTAATCATTACCAATTAAATATTACTCCAATGTATTATATAAATAGTTATTGAATTTCGATGTGTATCAAGTTAACATCAATAATAATTTTATATCCCAATAATTAAATATCTTTCCATTTTGGATAATATAACATAAAGTAAATTTTAAAATCAATTTCAATTGATTAAACCAAAAAAACAGATGTTAAATATCAAAATTCGAATTAAAATCAGTGTTATCCCATTGAATATTGAAAAAAAAAGAAAAAAAATATTTCAC
>NZ_JAZRHE010000087.1:0-19569 GCF_045644645.1 Methanobrevibacter sp. | reverse complement strand
TTATGAGCATATAATAATCAAGTATTTCTTTCAATACTACAATTAATAGTTTTAGTAAAACTAATATATAAAATGTGTCATAACTAAAAAATATTTTATCATGTTTTCATAAATTATTATGTATAGAAGATTGATGGTGAGCTAATGAGTATAACTCCGAAAGATATTTTGAATAAGAATAAAAATTTAGACAAAAGGGTTAAAGTTGAAGATATAAATTTGGATGATGTTAAAATTGATGATTTAAAATTCATGGGTGATAATTACGAAAAACATATTAATCTAATGTCTTTGCTTGAAAATATTTCTGCTTGTCAGCTTTCAGATGCATATAATGGTATTTCCCATCGTTCAGGTACAATCAAATCAATTAAACCAGTCAATAATCAAAAGGTTTGGGGAAGCATCTACACTGCCGAGACAAGTTGTGATGATTGGGGAACCTCAGCCATAGCAATCGATGCCGCTTCATCCGGGGATGTTTTATTTTTCAAGGTTGACAGTGATGAAAAGGCCATTTGGGGGGAGCTTGCTTCAACTTGTGCCAAGGAAAACGGCATTAAGGCAACTGTCGTATATGGATCCGTCCGTGATCTGGATGCTCTTCTGGATATGGATTATCCGGTTTTCGCATCAAACTTTGTTCCAAATGCAGGCCTTGCACTTGGTCTAGGCCAATTAAACCAACCAATTGATGTCGAAGGAAATAAAATAAATCCTGGAGACTTTTTCTTTGGAGATGAAAGTGGAATTGTCATTATCCCTAAAGAGTTGTTTGCCAAGGTAATGGTTTCCGCATTGGCAGTTAAGTTAAAGGAATCAAATATTGTGAATATGTTGGGTGCAGGCGTCACTTTGGCCGAAATAGTGGGCTTGGATAAAAATAGAAAAACATTTAAATAAAGAATGATATTTATATATAAATGTTGCCGATACATTTATATACTAATTTTTTTTAATATATAAATGATACAGATTTGATATTAAGTTTGATTATATGAAATTTTTAGGAAATAGTTTACATATTGCAAATTCCGGCAAATTGATAGCTAGATCTTCCAAAACACCAACTGCCGGTGGAATTGTTTTTGACAGTAACAAAAATAAGATTGGGAAGGTCAGTTATGTTTTTGGACCAACAAAAAAACCATACGTCTCTATTCGTTTATTCAAATCAGCAGATAGGGATATGATTGCAAAAAATTGTGGTGAAAAACTATTTGTATCAAAACCAAAATCCAAAAAACCTAAAAAAAGGAGGATGAAAGCACGACACAAGAAATGACAGAAACTCCCGCTAGAAAACGTAGGAGAACTAGAAGAGAACAAGCACAAGGCAAAGTTTTTGATGATAACAAACAAACAGTTTGTCCTGAATGTGGTTCCGAAGAATTAATCGGTGATTATGAAAGAGCAGAGGTAGTATGTGCTCGTTGTGGTTTGGTTATTGATGAAAATCTCGTGGACATGGGTCCTGAATGGAGGGCATTCGACCATGAACAGAGAGACAAACGTACAAGAGTTGGGGCTCCAATCACTTACACAATTCACGATAAAGGTTTAAGTACCATGATTGACTGGAGAAACAAAGATATCTACGGTCGTGATATTCCTGCCAGAAACCGTGCTCAATGGTACAGATTAAGAAAATGGCAAAGGAAAATCAGAATCTCTGGTGCAACTGAAAGAAACTTGGCATTTGCTTTAAGCGAACTTGACCGTGACTCTTCAAGATTAGGTCTTCCAAGGTCTGTAAGGGAAGCGGCATCTGTAGTTTACAGAAGTGCCGTGGACAATAAATTAATCAGAGGAAGGAGTATTGAGGGAGTGGTAGCTGCTTCACTTTATGCGGCATGCAGGCGTTGTAATGTACCGCGTACTCTAGATGAAATTGCCGAAGTGTCCAGAGTCACTAAAAAGGAAGTGGGAAGGACTTACAGATTCTTAACCCGTGAGTTAAACATTAAATTACCGCCGACTTCTCCAGTGGATTACGTTCCAAGATTCGCATCTGAACTTGGGCTTTCCGGTGAAGCACAATCCAAAGCTATTGAAATCATTGAAAAAGCAATGGAGAAAGGTTTAACATCAGGAAGAGGCCCTACAGGTGTGGCTGCAGCGGCATTATATATTGCATCTGTTTTGCTTGGTGAGAGAAAAACACAAAGGGATGTTGCAGATATTGCGGGCGTAACCGAAGTGACAATCCGTAACAGGTACAAGGAATTAACCGAACAATTAGAGATGGGTGTAACTTTATAGTTGCACTTTTTATACTTTTTTTTAAAAAATAAGGTTAGGGATAATCCATTTATCCTCGATATTAATTCAATTTTGAATATTTCTCGATTCTGTAAATCAGTTCATTAACAATTCCATCATTATTGGTCTTTTTGACTTTATCAAGCTTTTTTTGATATTTTGGAAGCCTTTTTAGGAAGTCTGATACTCTTTGAGCACTCATTACTTCATGATACTCGCCATAACCTAACTTCTGAACGTAAAATCCATTCAATGTCTGTTCAAAGTTTCCGATGGCCGGAACTGAATAGATCGGTTTTTTGAGGTGAATCGCTTCTGAAATGAATGTAAATCCTCCGTTGCATATTACTGCTTTTGATGAGGCTATGTCCTCGTAGAATTCATCTTCATTGAATTTCTTGTAATGCAGATTGCCGTCAACTTCATCCTTGTTGAATCCATACACGATGAATTTCTCGCCTTTTAGAGCTTTGAGCTTTTGGACTAACTTTTCGCTTTCACGGCTTGTCTGATAAACGATAATATGATCTTCTTTTGAAGGAGTCAGTTTCAGAATGTCTTCACGTATGATTGGAGGATAAATCACTGCATGCTTTCCTGCTCTTATTTTTGGATAAAAGAAGCTGGTTAAAATGTGGATTTTCGGCTTGACCACATATGTCTTGATGACGCCTTTTGCCTTAATCATTTCAATATAATGGTCTTTAGGGTAATCGATTTTTGTTTGCGTAATCATATGGATATTGTCCAGGCTTATCAAGGGAATATCTCGGATTTTGGAAAGCATTGTGGCATAGATTTCAAAATCGGTTACAATAACGTCCGGATGCAGCTGCCTTGCCTTTTTATACAGGTTTTCATATCCCACCTTGATGTTGGTCGGATTTCTTTTCAGCGCATTGGAAAGTGTTTTCAGGTTGTTTACCTTATTGTTGATGTAGACGGTATTGAATCCGCCGATTTCATAGACGTTGTCGAATTTTGAGTTCAGATACTCATATGCCCTATCGCTTGAAAAGAGGTAAACATCATATTTGTCTTTGATTCGGTCGACAATGACTCCGGTTCTTATGGCATGACCCATACCTTCTCCGCAAACACAGTAGAACACGATTTTTTTGTCCCGTTTGCGCCTATTTGATTTTATGGTTGCCCTGCCCTCATTGATTTTTTGAATGGATTCATCATAACCTCCCTTAATCTTATTTATCCTTTCAACATTTTTTTCCAATCGTGACAAACTTGATTCAGTAATCTTTTCACGACCGTGGTCAAAGTTATAGTCGATTTCATTGGCATTGGTTCTTTTTCCTAAAAAATCATTAACGGTGCTTTTTCCGTATTGCTTGATTAGTGTAGTGATTCCTTCCTCTTCAAGCCTTCTGGTTGAAACTCCGATTTTGGCATTTCTCAGGACTTTAAAGTTTTCCTTTTTAGCCAACCTTTCGATATAGTCGGTATCCTCACCATATGTTAATGATTCATCAAATCCGTTGCAGGCATCATGAAGTTCCTTTTTGGCAATTATTCCGTAGCAGCCTGCACCATGGGGCTTGATTTTTTCAACGCCAATCATAAAGTAATTTGCAAAATCATGGAATAGCTTGTCTTCAACCTTGTTGGAAAGGGGAAGCATTTGAGTAATTGCTATTCCGAGGTGCTCCATTCTGAATTCATATAGGACATCCCTCAGATAGTCATCAGTAAGCTCCAAATCAGAATCAAGGAACATCAAATATTTCCCTTGAGCTATTTTGGCACCGTTGTTCCTACCCACTGCCGGAAGGCCTCCATCAACCACAATGCAGCCATATTCCTCTGCTATTTCGAGGGTTTTATCGGTGGAGTTGGCATCGGCTATGATGACTTCATAATCGGTGAAGCTCTGCTTTTTAATGCTTTCCAAAAGAATCGGAAGATACTCCTCTTCATTGTAGGTAGGTATGATAATGCTTAAAATCATATGAATAGATTTAATTTTTAAAGTAATAAGTTTTTGTGAATTTAGGCTTTTTTTGCTGTTTAACTTGATTTTAATTATTTTCTTGAATGAAATTTTTTTCTAGGATAACTCATTTTGGGCTTGAAAATATTGTTTTTTAAAAATAGCTTTTCGGTTAATTGGTGATATTTTATGGCATTATTTTTCAAGATAATTCTTTAATGTCTTCAATTAATTTAAAATGGTTATGTCACATCCTATTTTTGGTTTTGATAAAAAATCCGTCTATTACAGTATGGAATTTTTTTCCCAGTAAGTCAAAATTTTTTTCATGTTTTCAATTTGTGAATATATTTAATTGATGTTATGGGATTTAAGCATAAAAATTCTTTGATTTGAATAATTGGGTTAAAATAAGCTTCATTGTATTTATTTTATAATATGGTGCCTTTACACTTGAAATGCACCTCTCTAGGCATGTTATGAAAATTTGTATTAAAAAAAGAAAAAGTTGGTTAAAATATGATATTTTAACCTTATTGTGCCATTTGATATGCGTCATAGGCTGTAAACAATGCGTAAAGTATGTCTATTAGCCAAACAACCCAATGTCTAAATATAAGTGATGCAACAATCCATAATATTATACATATCACGAAAAATATTGCTCCTTTTTTGATGTCTCCGGCATAAGCTTGACCTAAACCTGGAATCAAAAAGGATAATATTGCTGCAAGTATAGCATTTGCCATATTTTTTGCCTCCATTTAACTAATTAATATTACTTTTGATGAGAAGTTACTAATAAATACTTTGGTCATTTTCAGATAATCGTATGAATTTCGTGTATAATCTATCAGACCTTATCCTCTTTTTTGCTTAATAGCATCATTGCTACTATTGTAAGAATGAACCCGCAAAGCATCAAGATTGTCGGAATTTCTGAATATATTGAAAATCCAAAGATCAATGCGGCCAAAGGCTCGGCTCCTGACAATAATATTGATGATATTCCCGAATCTATATAATTCAGGCTTACAGTCGATAGGATGTAAGGAAGGGCAAATGAAAATGTCGAGTGGACTATTAAAAATAGTATTGATAAGGTCGGATTGATTGAAACAAAACTTGAAATCCGGCCGAAGTCGGTAAACGGAATCAGAGCGATTGTAATGAAAATCACTGAATAAAATAGGATTGTATAGGTGTGATTACCTCTTTCAATCGATTTTTTGGATGCCATCAGATATACCGCCCAGAAGAATGCCGCTCCAATGCCTGACAGTATGCCTAATATTGGTATTGAAGTCAGATTGTCCTCCAGGACTCCGGTCATCAGCACACATCCGAAAATTGCCATCACCATGCAGACCAGCTTCTTTGAGGTAATCCTTTCTCCAAATAGGATGTATGCAAAAATCAAAACGAAAATTGGTGCCAGTGACAACAGCACAGCTGCCAGTGATAGGGGAACCGTATTCATTGACTCGTTATAGCATAAATTAAGTCCTATGATGCATATTGAGCATGCAAAAAACAGGGGGATGTCTGAGAGGTCTATTTTAAACAATTCCTTGTCAGTTAGTAAGATAGCTATCAGAATCGGTATTATGGCTATCAAAAACCTTAAGAAAAGAAGGGTTGTCTGGTTAATTCCGTTTTGAGTTAATGTGCGAACGAAAATTCCGCTTGATCCAAACATAACTCCTGCAAGGATTGGTAGGATTAAATAGATTTTTTTCATTAATTTAAATTTAATTTCAAAATATAAACCATTATCTATTCTTAATCTATAATCAAATATTGATTTTTACGTTATTGAATTTCAATTCTTTGTCTTTTGAAGTTCATTCGTAATATCCATCTAGATAGGAGTAGGCATTCCAGGTAATGGTATAATATTCGCACGAATTATTCAATGGGACTTTTAAATCGTTAATCAACTTCATTTCATTGTAGCTTGGGTCAATATGGTATGTGGTCTTATTTGAACTGGTGTTATTGTCAATGACGTTAGCGCTGACATTTCCCAAATCGATATTGTCGGTTGGATTTACAACATCCACTGTATAATAATCAGGTTGCGCACCTGCAAAAGCAACAGTAAAGCGCAGCAATATGAATGCAATCACAATAAACCAGATTAAAAATCTGTTAAATAGATATCTTATTTCGCCGAATCCCCGATTTCTATAACCTGGCTGGATCAATTCGTTTTGTTTTAGTAAATTTTCATCTTTTAAAACTCGGCCGATGATGTAATTCAGGTAATAACCGTTTCTATGGACTAGCAGAAGCCCAAATATTCCAACATATGATGGTGTTGCAAACATCCCGCCGTCTATGATTCCGATTATAAGGCAGCTTGAAAAAAATGCGAGCAGGAAATTGGTAAACCATGGACGTTTTTGTGATGCCAAAACGATTGTTGCAAATAATATTGGAATTAGCAAAATTACTAAAAATCCGAAACTTGGAACATATGCATATAGGCCCACACCAGTGTTGATTCCACTTTGGATAAATGGTCCAAGCAAATTAACTAATGCTCCGCCCAAAATGGCCTTTAGCAAGTGGGTATGCAGAATGCTTGTGGAGCTCATGCCGTTGGTCATAGAACAGAAAACGGTATTGAGTCCAATTCCCAACTGCAATCTGAACATGATTTCAAGAACAATTCCTAAAATTAATAAAACTCCGCCAAGAACAATTGAAATTTTCAGATACTTTATGGTATCAATTTCTTTATCAATCAATTGGGATAATATTAAAAACAGTCCTAGGAGTCCAAAGAATATTATGTCCTTTCCTTTGGAGGATCCCATTAGGAATAAGTAGGTTATTGGTCTAATGATTGGATTAAATATGTCGGTTACAAACATTATTCCGGCAAGGAGTATGAATATGAATCCAATTATGATAGTTTTATTAACTTTCATTAACAATAATTTAAGCATTAATACTTTAAATAAATGATGTTTATGTTTCCGATAGTCATCGAAATATTGTATGCTTACTTGCTCTAATGGCAATATTCCTATTTTTGATTATTTAAAATTTCATGTATTAAACAATCGTGTTGCGTTCAATTTGTTTAGACGGATTCAAATTGCATATATTCTAAAACTTAAAACAAGGCCAAAATTTAACGGGCAATTATGGTTATTGGTAAAATCTAGAAAAAAATAGAAAAAATTGAGTTTTCACTCAATTTAAAGTTTATATTCATCAGAACATATTACTTTATCATCAAAATCAGTTATACTAACCTTAACTTTGCTGACAGTCTTATTGCCTATATCTTTACCACTTAGCATATATGCTCCACTAATCTCCTCTGAACCAAGTTTATCAGTAAAGTTCTCAATCAGTTTTCCAGATGAATCGTAATACTCTATCTGAGAAGTTAGCTTGTCAATATTTTTTGGCACCGGATCAAAAGCACCCCAGATGAAACACCATCCCTCGTCATCAACATAAGCATCGGTAATCTGTAATTTCGTACCTGAATCCGATTGTAGTGAAAGCCCTGAAGGGGATAGGAAAATTGCCACGATTGCCACGATTGCTATAATCGCAATTACTCCGATTGCAACATAAGGCAATTTACTGCTGCTAGGTTTTTTAGATTTTTTTGGTGGTGTTTTTTTAATAGTGTACTTGACTGGACCATCTGATGTAATGTCAAAACCATTTTGTCTTAATGCTTTGTTAAATCTGAATATATACTCATTTTCATCCATGCTATATTTTAAAATGGCTTGCAGGGAGCCCATGCTTAATTTAAGTCCTGATGGCAATTCAGTATCCTCCAGATATATGGAAAGGAAACGCTTTTTATCATGAAGTGCATAATTAATTTCATTTCGAACATTGACTGAATTTGCGGAATTTTTTGAAATGAAAACAATGAATAAAGAACATCCTTCGAGAGCCTTTCCAATTTCTTCAGTCCATTCATTTCCTGGAGCAATACCTTGGTCATACCAGATATTTAATCCAGCATCATGAAGACGTTTTATCTCTGGAAATACTAAAGGCGCATCTGCATGAGCATAGCTGACAAAAATGTAAGGTTCATTTCCTTCATAAGCATGAAATGGCATTTCAGCAATGTATGAATCTGATGATTTGTTAGTAATTTTTTCTATCATGTAATACCTCTTGTTACTGTTTGGCTAAAAACTGCTCATAACCTGAATAATTTATATATCTTATCATTATAATCCGGACGTAATGAAAATTCTGGATTAAAAAGATAGAAAGCATTAATTAGGAATATTTAAATCAACACCTCTAATTGTTGTTTTAGTTCCATTCGATTCTGCCTGTACAGTTCCCACAATTGCCTTTGCAAGAAATACAATAAGTGGAAGCGTTAAAATTTTTTTGAAATTCATGTTTATTCACCTTTTTAAATGATGATATTAGTTTTATCAAAAATATAATATATATGTGATGGTTAATACATAAAAGATAAAAAATATTCAATGAAAAGAAGATGTTATAGAATATTAATCAATTGGATTAGTTTGATTTAACTGAGAGTAAAATAGAAACTTGTGAAAGTTAACTGCATCCCCCAAAACGGCCAATTAACATATGTCCCATCGTTCATCCAGACAAAATTAGATGTTTATTCAGTAAATTCCTATAAAAATATAATCCATTAAGGTTTTTAAAAATTTTTTTCACGCATAAAACAGAACCACTTATATATGTCCGATGATAGACCTTCAATTATAATAATGACGTGTGATTTTAATGGGATTATTTGATAAATTGAAGCCAAAACATAAAAGTAACGATTTGCTGGTAAGAAGGGAAGCCGCCAAAAAAACAAACAATCAAAAAATTTTAGCTAAATTGGCTATGAATGATGATCATTGGATGGTTCGTAGGGAAGCTATTCCAAAAATAAGTGATAAAAAAGTTTTACTTTATATTGCTAAAAATGATGATGATGAAATCTGTCGTAGAATGGCCTTACAAAAAATGAATGAGAGTGATGTTCCTTCTGTTTTAAAGGACGAATATTTTGAAGCGCAAAGATTTAAAAAAAGTGAAAAAATACAAGCTGAAAGAAGAAGGGATGAAAGAGAAAGAAAGAGAAAGATTAACGAACCGAAAAATAGAAAAGAAGGACATCAATGTCCATACTGTCATAGTTATAATATGAGCGTAAGAAGTGATGTGGGAATTCATTGTTGGGATTGTGGAAGAGATTTCCACCATTATCTTAAAAAATAAGAAAATGGTAAGCGTAACAGATTATTCTGTTACTTTTAAATTCATATGTGTTTGGAACGGTTATATTGTAATAAATAAATTTTTCAATTGCTTGTTATTCATCAAGGATGACAATTTCCCATTTCATTTATAAAAAATTCACATAGGGCAAAGTAATATTTATCATAAGCATATAATATTTTAGTAATGATGTTCCCGATAGAATATTTCATAGGTTTAATATTAATTGGTGTTTGTGCCGGTTTCGCATCCGGACTTTTGGGTGTGGGAGGAGGATTTCTGATAGTGCCTCTCCAGTATTTCCTGTTAAAATACATTGGAGTGGAACCGGACCTTGCAATTCTCATATCCTTTGGAACAAGTCTGGCGATTATTATTCCAACGTCAATGAGCGGTGCTTATAGGCATACCCGCACGATGGACAATATTTTAAAACCTGGAATTAGGTTAGGCATTTTTGGAATAATCGGCGGTGCAATTGGAGGTTTTGTGGCTTCAGGATTGTCATCAAGGGTTCTGGAAATAATTTTCGGATGTTTGTTGTTATTCATTGCCGTTAAAAACTTCATTGACATCAATAAAGAAAGGGAAGAAGCAAGAATACCATTTAATCTACTCACAACCGCAGTCATAGGTCTTTTGGTTGGATTTTCATCAGGACTTTTGGGTGTCGGAGGAGGTATATTTCTAATAGCCATTTTAACGGCTTTGCTTGGTTTTTCATTGATAGAGGCTATTGGAACATCTTCAGTATTCATTTGTCTGACCGCAGTTGGAGGATTTTTATCATATGTTGTGTCCGGTTGGGGAGTGAGCACATTTCCATATTCAATAGGATATGTGAGCATAATTAATTTCTTGTTGATTGCTTGTTTTTCAGTACCTTTGGCCTCACTTGGAGCTAAAGTGGCTCATAAGATTCCTCAAAAGAAGTTAAAGATAGTATTTTCGATTTTAGTATTATATATTGCATTAAAAATGTTGGGTATTCTACCATAGGGTGATAAGATGAGTGAAAGAAAAGTCGGCGAAAATTTTGATTCAGATGAAGCGAATGATATTTTTGATAAGCTAAAAAATGTTGAAGGTAAAATAAAACCTAAAAGGAAAGGAAAATTTGACAATATTGCTCATTTGATGCAGGAAGCCAAAGGTTTGGAAAATGAGGGCAATTTGGATGAAGCTATAAAATTGTATAAAGAGGTGCTTCTTGTTTTGCAGGATTCTTCAAAGGCTTATGAAGCATTGGTAAATATTTATCAAAAGCAAGGAGACGCTGATGGTGAAAGGGATATTTTAAAGAAGGCTATCAGTAATTGCAGTAAAAATGATGATTTTAAAAACAGACTAAAGGAATTGAATGAATGAATTTTTCATTCATTAATTTTGATTCCCATTCCGTTTGCGGTTATGTGGATATTGTCTCCGCCCAGCCCGATTAATCCGTATTGTATATTCAAATCCAAAACGCCATTTCCGCCTTGTGATTTGATTAATTCAACCAGTTTGATTAAACATTCATCTTTTCCTTTTTTAATACTTATTAGGCGAGCATCTTCTATTTCATCACGTTTGACACTGATTATTTCTTTATTATCAAGAATCACTTCGCTTTGATACATGCCAAGGATGTCGTGATTTCTGGTTGTTATGTCCGTGCTTGTCATATAGAAGAATTGCATGGAATTCAACTTTCGATTGCTTTCATCCTCATCGAAAAATGGGGTGGGTTCATCTTCTTCAACATGGGGTGTTTCCCATCTGAATGTATTTGTAATAAAGCTTTTCAATGTGCTTCCAAATTTTTTAATAACCCATTTTAAGTTAGAGAGTAATGCTCCAAGAATAACCAAAAGGAGGTAGTTGATGAGCGTTGGGAATGCTGATTGCAGGATAACCACAATTGATCCTGCGGTAATTATGTTCACCCCCAAGGTAGGATTTTTTAAAATAAAGCTGTAATATGTGGTGTAAATGAAAAGGATGAATGCACTTATTGCACCTAAGTTTTTGCCAAGAATCCTATTGGCAGCTATCGTTTCCACATACCCAGCGGCCAAAGGCGCAAAAATCAATCCCAAATTCCATCCGAAGATTGCAATATTGAAATATAGGAAAATGCCATATACAATAATCCCGGTTCCGGTACCTAACCCGATGCAAAGCAGGGATTCTCCAAAATGTTTCAAATCAAGTTCTTTATCTTTAATTTTCATTTTATTCGTATTTTATTGCGGTGCCATAGGCGGTTACAAGGATGGTATTGCCCATGGTTCCACCTAAGTTGTCATATGAAATCTTAAGTCCAATGATTGCATTTGCACCCAGGCTTTCAGCTTTTTCTTCCATGCTTTTCAAAGCGATATCCCTTGCTTTCTCTAATTCTATCTCATATTGGGTAGTTCTGCCGCCCACAACATCACGAACTCCGGAAAAAATGTCCTTGTATATGTTGGAGCCGATTAATGATTCTCCGGTGACCAATCCCTTATAATCGATTATCTCTTTGTTCTGAAGAGTGTTTGAGGATGTTAAAATCATTCATATCACTATTTCATAAATGTCAATACTGCCCACACTACTATGAATATTGCAATAACTATGTATAATATTATTTGGGATTTTCTTCTTTGTTTTAATCTAGCATCCCAGACTTTTTGACAATCTGGTGAGCATACAAGTTCGTCCAAAGGTATTGGGGTTCCGCAAATCGGGCAATGTTTATGAGGGTCTACTGCCATTTTATCACTTCCTTATATTTTAAAAAATTCTTTAGTATTTTTGGTAACTTGAACTGCAAGGTCTTCTGCATCCAGACCCATGCAGAGTGCAATTGTTTCGAGGATATGGGGTAAATATTTTGGTTCATTTCGGTTCTTTTTCGGTTTTTTATCAAAGTTTTTCGGTATTAGAAACGGAGCATCTGTTTCAATCATTAACTTTTCAGGAGGAATCACGCTTACAGCTTCCTGCAAATCCCTTCCTCTTTTCATGTCACAGATCCATCCGGTAACGCCGATGTAGCATCCCAAATCGATGTAGTTTTGGGCTTCGCTTTTTGTCCCGGTAAAGCAGTGAACAACAGATTTCTCACTGACATCATATTTTTCGAGTATGCTGTATAAATCTTTGTGCGCTTCCCTTTCATGCAGGAATAAGGGCATGTCTAATCTTTCAGCCAATTCCACTTGGGCTTCAAACCATGTTCTTTGCAGGTCCTGCGGCGAAAAGTTCCTGTTGTAGTCAAGGCCGCATTCGCCGATGGCCACAGCACTTTTGTTTTTAGCTATTTTTTCCAATTCATTGATTGTATGTCCGTTGCAGGTTTTTGCATCATGGGGATGTACTCCTGATGTGGAAAACAAAGTTTTGGGACATTTTGATGCATATTCTGCTGCAATATGGCTTGAATGGACATTGGTTCCTGTGATGATGAATTGTTTGACTCCAACTTTTTTGGCCTCGTCAATAATTTCCCGCCTGTCTTTTCTAAATGATTTGTGCATTAGATTCAAACCGATGTCAATGAGATTATCCACTTAACCACCTTATTCGTTAATAATTCTTGTGCCTATTTTTTCACCGTTAACCGCTTTGATCAGGTTTTCAGGCTCAAAACCGTTTGCAATGACTGTTTCCAGGTTGGACCTTTTAATCATCTGAACTGCTGTGGTGTCAAAGAATTCATATGTTCCGGCTTTCACATCTTTGCCACTTAGGAATTCAAGCAAATCGGTTGCTGTGATTTCGCTGACAAGTTCGGCGTCATCAAACTTATTGGGATCTTTTGTATACATTCCATCAACCGAAGTCAAGTTAATTAATTTATCGGCATTAACATATTCAGCAAGAATGGCTGAAACCGCATCAGTACTGTGTGCAGGTTCTGTTCCACCCATGACAATGATTTTTCCACTGGCTGAAAATTCCAAGGCTTCCTGGAAGTTGTGAGGCACTCTTTGATAAGCCACCTCGCCAAGTGCGGATAACATTAATTTGGCATTTATTCGGGTTACTTCAATTCCAATGTCATCACATTGTGCTTCTCCAGCACCCAAATCACGAACTACGCTGATATATTCCCGGGCAGGTTTTCCCCCGCCGATTACAACAAACAATTCGTGTTCAGTTGCCAAATCTTTTAAGATAGCACTATACTCCTGGAATTTCTTACAATCATATTCCTTTAATAAAATTGATCCTCCAATTGCAACAACAATTTTCATATATTCACCTTATATATAATGTATCCTTTCGATATTATTTAAATTTTAATAGGGAGGAGAGCAATAATTATATCTTAATGAGTTTGGAAGAACAAATCTATATCAGGAAATCCTGTAGAAAATATCTTGATGATGAAATTGACATGAACATTATCCATGATTTCATGAAGTCTGCAAAACCATTAGATGATGATTTAAAATATCATTATGAGATTTTTGAAAAAGATGAAGTTAAGGTGAGGAACCGCTGGTCCGCCCCGTATTATTTGGCATTGTTCTGCGATAAAAAGGAAATTTCTAAAGTGAATGTCGGTTTTGTATTCCAGCAGCTTTCACTGTTTCTGCAAAGCCATGGAATAGGCAGCTGCTGGGACGGATTGGATTCCGTCAAAGGAAAAAAGCCAGTAATCTTAATCGCTTTTGGCAAATCCAATGAAATGACTCGTGAAATTTCCAGCTTTAAAAGGAAGAGTCTTGATAAGATCAGCGATTTTGAAGATGAAAGGTTAAGGCCTGCACAGCTTGCTCCCTCTGCCATAAACCTGCAGCCCTGGTATTTCAGACATGCTGATGAGGTTTTTGATGTCTATCAGGTAAGGCAAAACGTCCTGAAAAGAAAGATAGTCAAGAAATGGAATCCGATTGATGTCGGTATCGCTCTTGCACACATGTATGTAGCTAATGAAGAAAAATTTGAATTTTACATAAAAAGCGATTTTGACAAACTGGACGGCTACATTTACATTGGAAGCATTAAGATTTAAAAATAAAAAAAGATTAGAGGATTTAAACATCCTCTGAAGCTAAAACTTTGTATAAGAAACCTGCAATGACCGCACCGACAATTGGCGCCAGGATGAATACCCAGACTTGTTGGAGGGCTTGTCCGCCCATAAATAATGCAGGGGCTAAACTACGTGCAGGATTGACTGAAGTGCCTGTCAATGGAATTCCCATAATGTGTACAAATGCCAAGGTTAAACCAATTACAATGCCTGCAATGGTTGAATTTTCTGTTTTTTTGGTGACACCAAGGACAGTGAACACAAATACGAAAGTTAAGATAACTTCAGTAATTATTGCACCCACAACATTAATTCCAACAGCTGATGCCATTCCAAATCCGTTTTGACCTAATCCGGTTGTAAGGTATCCTCCGAGATATGCAGAAGAGTTAATGATTGCAACAAGCAATGCAATACCTATAATCGCACCGATACATTGGAATACAATGTACAGGATTAAGTCTTTTGCTTCCATTCTCCCATCAATCCACATTCCAATTGAAACGGCAGGGTTGATATGGCATCCGGAGATGTCTCCGATAACATAAGCCATAGCAACAATAGATAAACCGAATGCCATTGCAATACCTAGATTGCCTAAAACTGGACCTGCTATGGCAGCACTTCCACATCCAAATAGGACTAAAACCATTGTTCCTACTAATTCCGCAATATATTTTTTCATAAATTTCCCTCTATAAATTATTTTTCTTAAAATCTCCTTATTCTCTTATATCCCAAATATGCAATGAATAATATGAATAATATTAATATAAATGGGAATATGTGCAGTAATATTGAGTCATTTACTTTGTCAAAGTGATATTCTCTTTCAAAGTCCATGTTATGGGCATCGGTATGATTTTGAGTTATTTTTGCAAAGTTATATAATAAATCATAATAGCCGATGTGCGCACCTTCGTATTCGATTGAATCCGGAGCGCGGCCATGCTCATCCATGTACTCTTTAACCATCCCGCCCATTTGGAAATAATCATAAACTGAATATGTGTCCCTTGCCATAAATGAAATGCCCATTGGATCTTCAGGTTCATCATATTTCTTAGGAATATCAATTCCACTGCCTGAAAGGTATGCACTGGTTTGATATAGTAATTGTGGGGCAGTATATGACCCATATTGTCCTTTAAATTCAGTATCATTACTTTTTACTAGTTCTTTACATGCATTTGCCATGCCCTTTGGTGAAATTTTATTGGTTGAGACAAGCTTGTCGCTCAGTATCCGTGTATCGTTAGAATGGGTATTGATGGCGTCGACAATTTCTTGAGCAATCTGTTTTGTCATTTTATCGTCTTGGTCGCTTAAAATACCATCATGATACTTGTCTGGAAATTCTTTTGCAGGCTGAATATAGTATATTCCGGCATTTTTTAGAAATGATCCAGGGTCCCGTAAACCTGCGAAGCTTTCATTTGTATAGTTGTCGTCCCATGCTCTTCTAAGGAAATCTGAAGAGTTATCTAAATCATAATCACCAGTATTTACATAAATAATTTGTTTACTTGAATTTGTACTGGATTGGGCAAGTTGTAAGAAGTTTCCTGCATCGGCCGCGGCCAAAGCTACACTTACATCACTGGTCACTGTCATTGCTCTGTGACCCTCACCGGGGGATGGGGCTTGATTGTCTATAACGGCTTGAAGTTCTCCTCCGCTTAGCTCTTGTACATAATTTTTAATGGAATTTATTAATTTTGTGTCGAATTCGGGGTTTATGATGTTGTCTGTTGTAATAAAAACGGTTTTAGTTGCAGATACCTCTTGAATTATCGGCGCAATTATTAATAATGCCATTAGTAATATTGCAATTTGTTTTTTCATATCTCTTACCTTAACTTTTATCTATTTTTACTTTATTTTTTATCGCTAAAATATTTTTTTAAATTGTACTCATTATTTTAATATTCGAACATAATATTATTTCTAAATAAGAAATTGCTGTCCTTTTTTAGCAAAAATTTAAATATATTGGCGTTTAATAATCTTTTTGAGGATTTAAAAGAGGTTATCTTTTATTTTAAGTTAAATTTAGCAAAATTTTAAGAAAGTTTATTTTACTTTGTAAAATTGGGATAATTTTAAAATTTGTGCAAGTATTTGAAAAAAATATCTTGTGTTGGATGGCCATGCGATGGTCAGCTCTAATGATTGAAAAATTGTTTTTGAAATTTTACAGTGATATCATATTCTTTTTAACGTTTTAACTGAAGTAAAAAGTTTAATTGCTAGTTAATAGCTTTTGTTAATTAATAGTGGTTATCATCGTCCTCAAAAAGGTGATTAAATGTTGAATAAGACTCAAAAGATAGCTATTAGCAAAAATTTCATAATTTCCCTGCTATTCATATCTTTAATTTTTGTAGCATTTGGCCTGAATTTAGAGGATACTTATGCCGCAGATTTAAATGAAAGTAGCGACGGATCAAGTATGGAATTAAATATTGAAGATAAACTAGAAAATTCTCAAACAGATGAACTTATGGAGGTAGATACGGATAATGGAAATATTCTAACTGCGAATTATATTGTTGAAGGACGAACATTTCAGGATATTCAGAACAAGATTGATGGTGCAAGCACTGGTGATAAAATAATACTGGTTGGAGATTACAAGTCAAATGGGCGAGAATCAACAATCCATGTCACCAAAAGGTTAACAATCACATCCACGTCTACGGCTACTTTAAATGGGGAAGGAGTATCAGGCATTCTCCATGTGGATAATAGCGCTGCAGGTAGTGTAATATCAAATTTGAAATTCATCAATGCTGAAAAAGATGAGGGATCCGCATTATATATTAATGCAAAGGATGTTGTGGTTGATAATTGTTGTTTTGAAAATAACCATGCAAATCATGGCGGTGTGCTGGAATCAAGATATCAGCTGTATATTGCAGAGAATGTAACGGTCAAAAACTGTAATTTCACAAACAATTCCGGCTATTACTATGATTTGGAAACTTTTTCCTGTGCCGGGGCGGTAGGTCTTTACGGCAACAATTCTAAATTGATAAATTGTATCTTTGACTCAAATTGGGTTAAGGCTAAAGGCTCTGTCTTTGGCGGGGCAGTACAGGTCGGATTGGAAGAACCGAATTATAAGGCTTTAGTTTATAAATGTACCTTTATCAATAACAGGGCCATCAGCCTTGAAGCAAAATCTCATGGAGGTGCAGGCTGTGTCCGTAATGGAGTCGAATATATTGAATGTATTTTTATAAACAACTATGCTTCCCAGGGTGGAGCTTTGACATTTCACTCCTCAGGCAAACTTCAAGATTGCACTTTTATAAATAACACTGCAACAGATTATGGCGGTGCGGTCTCTACTGGATTTTTATACAATACCATGGAGATGGAGATAAATAACTGTTATTTTGAAGGGAATGATGCTCCAAAAGGAGGCGCCATTCAAGCAGCAGGATTAAACATCGATATTATAGATTCCAATTTCACCAAAAACCATGCGGATACATATGGTGGTGCTTTAAATATTGAAGCGTTAGATGTAAAGATAACAAATTCAAATTTCGACTCTAATGTTGCAGAAGTTGATGGCGGAGCAATTTACACTAAAGGCACTAACACCATTGTAAGCAAATCCCAGTTTATTCGCAATGAAGCACGTCCGGACAATGATAGATTGGACGACGGATTAGGCGGTGCAATTTACATCAACAGTACCAAAGCCAATGTTGCCAATTCAAAATTTTATTATAATAAGGCTCGTAACGGAAGTGCTATTTATTATGATAAGTATGGCAACGGATTGATTTTAAAAAATAATACATTATTTGAAAACCAGGCATGGGTTTATTTACTTCCGGTCTATGCGCATGACATATACTACGGAGAAACAGAAAGTTTAAAATCAGTTATCCATGGTGGAAATAATATCGCAAAGTACAGCAATCTCGCAATATCCAATGCAATCTATAATGCTGCTGATTATTCTAAGTTATCCATTGATGGCGAATCTCCGGTTAGTGGTGCTACAAACAGTGGCAGATTATACCAGGATGACCGTGAATATAATATGGAGATATTATTGACTGTCAAAAAAGATGACGGCACATTAATATATAATCAAACTTTAAATTCTGATTATCTTGGTGCAGTTTCAGATGAATTAAATGATTTGCAGCCGGGCAGATATTATGTGACCGCAAGGCATATTGAAGACACATACTACAAGGCGATATCCAATACTACAACTTTCAATGTTATTCCGAAAATTGATAGTCAAGTCAGAAAAGCTGCGGCTTCAGATACATATAGCTATGATGATGTTGTCGTTTGGACATTAAACATTACTAATAACGGTCCAAATAGGGCAACAAACGTTAACGTAACTGATGTGCTTCCAAAAGGATTGATTTACATCGATGATGATTCAGGCAGATACAATCCGGTTACTGGGCTTTTAAATATTGGTGATTTGGGTGTTGGCGAAAGCATCATTGTCAATATCTACGCTAGAGTAAATAAAACCGGTGATATAGTTAACAATGCAAATGTGACTGCTAAAGAGTATGATGTGGATTTATCCAATAATCATGATCAGGCAAAAATCACTGTTCCTGCAACTATAGATTTGGAAGTTGAAAAAGATGTGAATAATTCTAATCCGAAATATCATGATTCAATCAAATGGACTATTGTTGTTCGCAATAACGGTCCTGATGTGGCTCACAATGTAAAAGTAACTGATGTTTTACCAGAAGGTTTAATTGAAGTTACCAGTGATGGAAACTATAATTCCAGAACAGGAATTTGGAATATTGGCACTTTAGGAGTTAATAAAGAGGTTACATTGAACATTTTCTGTCGTGTAAATGCAACCGGAACCATTCAGAATAACGTTTCAGTTAAAGGCAAGGAAGTTGACCGTAACATGTCAAACAACAAGGATTCCGAAACAATAAAGGTTAATAATTCCTGTGATTTGGCCATTGACAAGTCTATTGATGTTTCAAAGGCAAATTATACTGATGAGATTACTTGGAAACTGGTGATTGCGAATAACGGTCCGAATAATGCAACCGGCGTTAAGGTCACTGATGTGTTGCCTGATGGTCTT
>NZ_JAZRHE010000086.1:0-7905 GCF_045644645.1 Methanobrevibacter sp. | reverse complement strand
AAAAAATAAAAAAATATATAATATAATGGATAATATTAATTATTATGGAAATCGAACACATTAAACAGAATTATTATTTTGAAACTTTGAGCGAAGAACATGACTTGAGCAGTTTTGATTGCGGTGATGATGATTTAAATGACTTTTTGAAAAATGATGCGCTTCCCCAGCAAAATGAGAAATTGAATGTGACAAAATTAGTAATGTGTGACGGAGAAGTGATTGGATTTGTGTCTCTTTTAACTGATGTGTTAGTATTGAAACATATTAACGATGAAAATCTAAAAGTTAAAATTAAAGGAAAATTAGGAGTGAAATCTAAAAATACGAATGTTCCTGCCGTTAAAATTGGAAGATTTGCTCTTGACAGAAGATATCAAAGAGAAGGATTGGGCACACACATATTAAGGAATATTTTCCACACTTTAAAAGCAATTGCAAAAGATCAAATCGGATTCAGATTCATTGTTGTTGAAGGTTATGCGAAAGCTTTTAACTTCTATGTTTTGAAAAATGGATTTGAACATCTCAAAAAAGATAATGAAAAAGTAGAAAATATTGACTTCATATCTCAAAGAGACCCTACAAAAAGATTTCACCTATATTTGGATTTAGAGAAAATTGAATGAATTACTCCTCCTTAAAAGGTTCATCCCAAAAATAAACTATTCTCTGTTTTTTCATCTCTCTACTAACTCTTTTTTGTATTTCACTAGGTGGATCAAGTATATGATTTAAAAATTCAGTAGCTTCATCACCCTCCAAAGTTGGAGTGTTGCCTATAGGGGTTGCCATAATATCACCTAATTTTTTAATTAATAAATTATTTTTTAATTACTAATTTAAATAATTTCGCTTTACATCTCTTAAAAATTGATTTAAGCATGAAAAATTGCTTTGAAAAAACCATACTATTTAAATTTAACTATTTTTTAAGTTTAGGAGTCCACAGGTCAAATTCCTTAATCAGAGGGGGAATGCCCGAATCATGATAGGTTTCAAGATATCCCTCATGGGAAAGTATTTCTTCACCGCTGCATTCAACAGAGTTGAAGAACTCCAGAAGGCCGCGATTTCGAATAACGGTGTGTGTCGGTTTAAATGTAGAAGACCAGATGTAGAACACCTTAAATACAGTGTCCGGATGATATCCCCCGCCCAAGTCAATTGCCAGCACATCGCATGATTGAATTATTCTGAAGGCTTCGGCCAGGACTTCATGCCGACGCACATCGCCTGAAATGAACTTCACACCTTCAAGTTTTTCCATTTCCCCAACCGCTTCAGGCGAATTGTCGATTGCCATTACATTGCATCCGTCTGGAAGCAATTTGGTTGTGCCTCCGACATGGCATCCGAGTTCAACCACGGTATCGCCGGACCTGACCAAATCCAGCAAATCCCCTCTGTAATTTTCAATATCATAACTGAGTTTGATCATAAACTATCCCACTGTTGTTGAGTTGACATATATGCAGGTCCTTTATGCCTGAATTTTTGAAGGCATCCTCATCATATGCAAATGCGAATACGGTATTTCCAAGCATTGCCATGGAACTGCCTAAAATATCACTCGACGAATTAAAATAATCAACAAGATTTTCGACTTCCCCGGACATCAGATCGGTCTCGCCGGCAAACCGCCTTGAAAAAGATAAAAAATTCTCCAAGGTGGGTTCGCCTTCAAACAGCTCCAGATATTTCTGACCTGATCTTGAAATCGCCTGCCTGTGATGGGGGTCCCCAATAATGTCTGCGGTCTTAATCTCCCCGAATGTCTTGTAAGCCACAAACACATCATGTTCAAAGGATTCTATTTCCCCGATTCCAGGAGCGCCGGGTTGGGTTCTTAAAACCAGTCCCCTACCCGTCTGAGCTATTACGTCACCCAAACCAGAGCCCAGGTTGATTTCGGCCATATGGGCAATCTGGCCGCACAGCTCCATGGAATATCCCAGATTCAAAAATTCGCTGATTGCCAGCGTAAGGCTAAATGCGGAGGCAGCGGATGTTCCGAATCCTGCACCGATTGGAAGTGAAATGTCCTGTGTTATTCTGAAATTAGTTTCAACATCCAGAATGTTTAAGACTTCATCAATTACGGTTTCATCACCTTTGTTTACATCAATGACCAACCTGTCTGCTGGTGAAACTGTGGTCTTAACTCCTTCAGACAATAGAAACCCTGCCCCGCAGGATCCATTCTTCAGTCTGATTTCATGGTTTTCAATGCTGAAAAAGCCGGTGACATGACCGGGTACAAAAACTGAATTACTCATAATAAAAGTCCTCCAAAACGTTCAATTCTTTCCAGATTCGTAGGATTTTTTCCCCGAATTTGAATGTTCTTTTGATATAGTTATTATTTATTATATCTTTCATGATTATTATTGTTACCCAAAAATAAACATGAAATCCTGAAGTGTTGAAATGGTTTAGGACCATATTAAAATAAAAAAAAGTTGTAGATGCTGTTGCACCTGCATGATTCAAACATGTTATTATACCGGTTCCCATTTATTATTTCCCAAATGCCTATGTGGGCCGCCAGGGGTATCAAGAACTTCTCCAGTGTAAATAACTCTTTCGGCTTGTGCACTGTAGAATGCACCTGGATCATAATTGCTTTTACTTATGGGTTCTGCTTCTATAACCTTCTCTTTGATTACAATTTTTTGAGTGGCACTGCAATTTTTATAATTGTCGTTTCCACCATAGCTGATAGTTACATTAAATACACCAGCACTTTTATCGAGATTTAAAGTACCAATGCCCTCCTCATTAGTAACAACGGAATGGTAATCATTTGTCTGATTTTCATCTGTTACAGTTATATTTACAGTCTGATTGACTAATGCAGTGCCATTAGCATCAGTCAACTTGACCTGTATTGAACCACCTTCATCAAGTTCCTGTTCACTTTCAAAAGTTAAATTTGTAGTTTGTTTATCTGTATGTGGCATTACTGTAAATATTCCTGCCAAAAGAGCAAGGATGACAAGAATTAAAGCCACCATAATAATTTTATTGTTGTCCATCAAAATCTCCCCGAATTTGGTTCGATATATGATTAAAGATTATGTCAATCTTATTATTAACATTTTACCTGATGAATTTTGAATCAATCATATTACAAAAAGACACTATAATTTTTATAGTAATCCAGTCACTCATCAAAATTGATCAGGAATGCAATTAAAATTAATGAATATAAAAAGAGTTCAACAAACCAAAGATACGTTACATGAAAAAGTAAAAAAATAGGAGAAAAATAAATAATCTCCTTTTTGAATCTAAAATTATTGTTTTTACTGCCTTATTAACGTATTACTACGCTGGCTGTTGTTTTTGAAGCGCCATATATTTCTGTGCCTGCACATGAAATCTTGGCAGTGTAGTTGCCTGCAGCCAGATTCTTAAGAGATGCTGAAATCCTGCCGTTGGCATCAGTCTTTACAGTCTTGTCAATATCACCCAAGACCATATGGACTTTAACGCCTGTAAGTGGATTGCCATCAGCGTCATTCAATGTGACATAGAACCTGGTGCTGGCACCCTGATTAGCAACAACATTTTTTGCAGTCAATGTTGTAGGGATCTTATTCACAGTTACCTTTGCAGTGGCACTTGAAGGGGCATACACTTCAGTGCCTGCAAATGAGATCTTGGCCGTATATTTGCCCGGAGCCAATGATTTAGTTGAAGCAGAAATCCTGCCCTTGCTGTCAGTCTTGACAGTCTTGTTGATGGTACCCAACACCAGATTGACTTTAGCGCCAACAATCGGATTGCCATCAGCATCCTTCAAAGAGACATAGAACTTGGAACTGGTATTATAAACTGTAGCCATGTCATCAGCGGCCAATATTGCTTGGGCTTTTACCATCACATTGGCTGTAGTGTTTGAAGGGGAATATAACTCATCGCCTGCAAATGACACCGCAGCAGTGTAATCGCCTATGGCCAAATTCTTGGTTGACGCGGAAATCCTACCTTTGCTGTCAGTCTTGACAGTCTTGTTGATAGTGCCCAACACCAGATTGACTTTAGCGCCAACAATCGGATTGCCATCAGCATCCTTCAAAGAGACATAGAACTTGGAACCGACATTATAAACAGCAACCAAATCATCAGCAGACAACACCGCCTTGGCCCTCACCACCACATTGGCAGTGGTGTTTGAAGAGGAATATAACTCATCGCCTGCAAATGACGCCACGGCAGTGTAATCGCCTATGGCCAAATTCTTGGTTGACGCGGAAATCCTGCCCTTGCTGTCAGTCTTGACAGTCTTGTTGATGATACCCAACACCAGATTGACTTTAGCGCCAACAATCAGATTGCCATCAGCATCCTTCAAAGAGACATAGAACTTGGAACCGACATTATAAACAGCAACCAAATCATCAGCAGACAACACCGCTTTATTCCTCACCAGAACATTTGCGGTAGTGTTTGAAGAGGAATATAACTCATCGCCTGCAAATGACGCAAAAGCAATGTAATTTCCTATGGCCAAATTCTTGGTTGATGCGGAAATCCTGCCGCTGGCATCGGTCTTGACAGTCTTGTTGATGGAACCTAAAACCAGATTGACTTTAGCGCCGGAAATAGGATTACCGTAAGCATCGCTCAAGGTAACATACAGTCTGGAGCCGACATTATAAACAGCGGAAACATCATTAGCGGACAATACGGTGGTGGCCTTGTTCACAATGACCTGGGCTGTTGTGTTGGACGGGCTATAATTTTCGTCTCCGGCATAGGATATTGTTGCGGTGTATGTTCCGGGTTTAAGTTTTGCTGTTGATACGCTTGCCTGTCCTTTGGAGTTGGTTTTTCTTGAGTAATTCACTCCGTTGAGGTTTATCACTATGTTTGCGCTTAGAGGTGTTCCCTCGGAGTCTGTTAATTTGGCAACCAACTTGCCTTTTGAATCGCCATACATGACGGAAACGTCATTAGCAGTGACGACGCTGTTTAACTGTGCACCTATTGTCTGGTTTGCAGAGGATGTTTCATATCCGACACCGTTGAATGTTGCAGAAACCACATTTGTTGGTTTGGTGAACTGATAAACGATGTTTGCAGCACCATTGGATGCGCTGACGGTGTATTCCACGCCGGCCAAATCAAATGTCACATTTCCCCCAACTATCCTGTTTCCATATTCGTCTGTGATGAACGCTGTAATGTTGGCAGTGTTATCTGCAATATTGTCAATGCTTAAATCGATGCTGGTGGCTATTTCGTTCAGGAACGTGAATGCCTTTACGCATGCAACCAGAGGTTTTGCATCAGCATCATATACGACCATCCAGCTTTCATTGTCTGGTGAAATGAAGGATTTTCCCTCAAAGTCATCATATTTGTAGTTCATGAGAGGGAAAAAGACTGTGCTGTTGTCCAATGAGGACAGTTTGAATATGATTTCAAAAGTGTCGCCCTTGTTCAATGCAATGATGTTGTCCAGATTGATGGTGTAAAATCCATATCCACTCCTTCCTGTTTGATTGTGGACAGATTCGCCGTTTACATTAACATACATCTCCCAGTCATAGTCCCTATGGAAATATGTTGAAACTGCACCCAGATATTCGTTGTCTGTTGAGTTGAACACGTTCTTATACCAGACGGTGCCTTCTGAAAATTCATATCGAAGGGTGTCTCCAAAGTCATACTGATAGTTCTTATCGAACTTGACTGTATCATTGAATATGAATGTGAACATGCTGTCATTAAAAGCATCCAAGGTGGTGTCATAATATGATACGTAATAGCATCCGTAGCCGTCCGCTTCCCCCCAGCTGTTTTTAATAATCCAAGCGCCATTGCCCGGAGGGGTTATCTTAAATTTTTCTTTTGGGAAGTTGTCATCCCAACCTACAATCGCTGTTGTATGGTCGGTCACATCATAATTCGGATTGTAATATGCGGTTCCATTGAGGTAGTCCCCTGAAAAGCACATGTCTGTACCCACAGCCCCGTATCTTAAGATGGCCTCCTTAACCGTGTTTAAATCCGCTGAATTATTCCTATGGATATACATGACATTCTGAATATGGAAGAGGCTGTCCAAAACCGGTGACACCGGTTTGTTGGAATCAAATCTGTCATCCGTTTCATTTATCGGTCCGAACCAGTTCAAAAGATATGCCACTGCTGCAGTGGGATACCAGCTTTCACCGCCATCTCTAAACCCGTAGGAATATTTGCTGATTATATTGGCCACATTCAATTCTGAAAAGTCAAATTTCAGACCGGTTGTCTTCAATATGCATGATTCCAATGTGGCTATTGTTCCGAATACCCAGCAGTAATCCGTATCGCCCTGGTCTCTTGCAGGAGTAATCATTCCAGTGTCACGGGGGTCATATCTTTGCGGAATAACTGTGATGATTGTATCATTGGCCCTTAAAAGAGTGTAGTTGCCGCTTCCGATGAACATGTTTGGCTTATAGTTTAAGAAAACATCATTACCTATGAAGGTGTTGTTCTGATAGGCCAGGCTTTCATCGTCCGAAACGATTGCATGAACGGAATTGCCTCTGAATTCATTTTCTGCGATGGCCACACTGTCCATTGCGATGAGAACCATTCCCCCGCCATTTTCCGCAACGTTTTCTCTAAATTCTGATTTTGTCAATCTTGAATCTCCGCACACATGATAGATTGCCCCGCCTTCCTCTGCCTGATTGCCTTTGAAAGTGCAGTCAGTGATATCGGAATCTGTTCCAAGGAATGCCAAGGCGCCGCCATAGACGGATGATGAATTGATGAAATCACAATTGTTCAGACGGACATTTCCAGATTCGATGTCGAATATGGAACCTCCCGCAAAAGCTCGATTGTTATTGAACCTTGAATTTTCCACAACAGCAGAAGAGGCCTTATCCAGATAAATCGAACCTCCGGAATAGGCGGAATTGTTTATGAAATCACAGTCGGAAATGAACAGGTCTCCTGAATTGAAAATCACACTTCCGCTGTTATTGCCGCGGTTGTTTTTAAAGGTTGTGCCAGTGATGTTCAGCCGGGAACTGCTGGAACATATCGCTCCGCATTCGCCTGCAAGATTGTTCAGGAATCTGCAGTTGAATATCACCACATCGCAATCAAAAGCCAGATTGATTATTCCATGCTCATTGTAGTTGTTGATGAATGTGCAACTGTCAAATATCATGTTGGAATTGCCGCGTGCGTCAATAACGCTGTGGTCATTATAATCGCAACCCCCATCAAAGGTGGAATTTGAAGCGGTCATATCACCAAATACATATGAGGAATATCTTTTAAAGGTCATGTTGTTGATTAAAACTGAATCCTCGATTTGAAAAAGTGAATTTTCAAAATCTATCACTGTATTTTGCGGATTTTCACCGAAAAATGAAATGTTGGAATATAGATACTCTGAATTTAATGTGTATTGTCCGTTCTTAAAGTGCATGTTGGAATTTGACTCGATTCGGTTTCCATCAACAAATTTATAGGGATTTGTGACGGAGCCGTTGCCGTCAACACTAGCGGATGCGTCAAAATAAATGTCTATCCGATTGTTACTGGCAGTCAACGTTTCATCAATAGTAACATCGTCTGCACCTGCAATATCTATTGTATCATTATCTGCTGCGCTTACTGCCGAAACGGCCAATAAGCTTACAAGAAATATTGCCAGTGCCATTAACTTTTTGTTTAGCATGATTTTTTCTCCCAAAAATTAATTATAAACTGATATGTATTTATGTTAAAATTAGCTATATATTTGTTTTCAAATGAATGGGAATTCTGAATGATTTGTACAAAAATAAGAATTTATAACCTTGTAGAAACCATGTCAAAATTTAAGTGAATAACGATGTTTTTTGCTTGTTTTTGTTAAATAAGTGATATTTTCTCTTTGTTTTT
>NZ_JAZRHE010000085.1:0-11982 GCF_045644645.1 Methanobrevibacter sp. | reverse complement strand
CTAAGACCGCTGGCCTCCGACTTTGTAATATTTGCCGCTGAATTCAGCTTCTGCAATATGTGAACCGATTTTGATTCTTCTTAAAACTTCATCTCCACACACTTCTTCGATTCTGGAACCGTAGTCTCTTCCATCGTATTTTCTTGTTGCGGAGAAGAATTCCACATAGTTGATCAAGTAGTATGTAGGAAGACAGAGGTCAATGTAGTCAAAGCTCACTTCAACAAGTTCAGCGCCCGCATCAACCAGTTTGCTGATTGCTTTATTCACTGTTTTGTTGATTTCCTCATCTGTCACATCGATGAACTCTTTACATACAGCTATTTTCATGCCTTCAAGGCTGGTGTCATCCAGCACTTCGGTAAAGTCAGGCTTATTCCAGTCAAGAGTGGTACATTCGGTTTCATCGTAATTTGCAATTGCATTCAATGCCAAAGCTATTCCGCTCACATCATTTGCCAATGGTCCGATTTGGTCCAGACTCATGGATAAGTCCAAAAGCCCTTGTCTGGAAACGGCACCATAAGTAGGTTTGAATCCTACAACTCCACAGTGTGAAGCAGGGTTTCTGATAGACCCGCCGGTATCGGATCCTATTGCAATGTCACACATTCCAGCAGCTACTGCCGCTGCACATCCTCCGGATGAGCCTCCAGGAATTCTGCCAATGGCTTTAGGGTTTTGTGTAGGTCCGTAGTAGGAAGTTTCGGTTGAGCTTCCTGCTGCAAATTCATCCATATTCAAAATACCGACGATTATTCCGTCTTCAGCCAATATTTCGTTGACAACAGTTGCATTGTAGCTTCCGATGTAGTCCTCTAAGGTTTTGGAAGCCGCTGAAATAATCAAATCTTCAACATTAATGTTTGCTTTTATACCAAATACTAATCCAGCTAAAGCGCCAACTTCTTCACCATTAGCTATTTTTTCATCAATAGCTTCTGCTTGTTTAAATGCATTTTCATAGTTTAATTCAATAAATGCATTAATGGTTTCGTTATTTTCATCTATAACTTTAATGAAGCTTTCAACGTTTTCTTTAGCTGTCATTTCTCCATTTTTAATGGAGTTTAATTTTTCAATAACGTTCATTAAAACACCTGATAATCGTAAATTATAATATTAATAGTTTATTTCTCAATATTTATATAGGTTGTTTTTTTAAATACTTTTAAATATTTTTTATAACTATTATTAATCATGAAAAAGGCTGTTGTATTTGATAACTCAGGAACATTAATAAAAAGGTATAGGGTTATTAAGGATGTTATTAACGGAACCATATTTACAGATATCAATTCCCTGGATTTAATAGACCAGGCCGATTCCCTGGCTTTGGTTGTACTTCAGTTCAACACCAATAAGCTTTTGGAATTGGACCCAGATACTCTAATTTCAGATGTAATTAAGGAATATGGGATTGATTTCGATGTCAGCTTCTCTACAAAGCAGGTTTCCAAAGCCGAAGTGAAGGAAATTTTGGACACAGAAAAGTCAACCACCATTTCAGACATTACCGACGGATTTGACATCTTGCGTGAAAAGATATCTAAAATGGAGCTGTGCAACGGGTCAGCTTTAATAGTTGATATGGATCTGGGCATCGTTGCATATACAATAACTTCTGCAGGCAGATTTTTCCCGAAAGTTTTTGAAACTGTTGAAACACTGAAATCAAGGGGCATTGAAATATTCATCGCATCAGGAGATAGAAAAGGTGCCATCAACAGGCTGGCCAACATGCTGGATGTTCCGGAGGACAATGCGTATGGGACTGTTTCTACCAAAGGTAAATGTAAGGTTGTATCAATTCTTCAGGATAGCGGTTATAAGGTCATGATGGTTGGAGATGGCCTTAATGACTTGTTGGCATTTAATAAAGCGGATGTTAGTGTTTTAACTATTGAACAGCAGGAAGAAGTATCTCCAAAAATGATGGATAAGACAGATTATGTTATTGAAGACATTTTGGAGGTTACCATGATCGATTTTTGAATTTTATTTTTTGATGCATATAACTTATAACTTATAAGTTATAACTAATAACTTATACAAAAAAAATAATAAGTTATAAATTATCAATAACCTCCTTGCTTTTTAAGATATTGTCAAAATTGTTTAGCTCTATAATGGCGGTATCTATTTTTTTCAATAGATTCAAGTCCAGTGTACCTTCACCCAAAGTAATGTGCTGGTCTTTAACTCCGTCATTATCATTCAGGTGGCAATAGCTGATGTTTTTTAGTGAGAGCATTTCTTCCAGGTTACCGCAGGTGTTCCCGTGACCGGTATCTATTGTCAGACTGCAGCCGGTAGCTTCCTGAATCATTTCGATTTCCTCAACAGTGTTTCCCAGGAATTTGCCTCTGACAGGCATATTTTCAACAGATATTTCAACATTGGTATTGTCGATTATCTCCCCGACACTTTCAATTGCAATTTCCAATGCCCATTTTCTTAAATGCGGTTCGTTACGGCCTATGATTCCTGGATGGACAGTAATCGTATTTGCATTAATGCTTTCTGCATATTGTCCACATTGAATCATTTGTTTTACACTTTCGGCCCTTATTCCCTTGTTTAAGCTTGCTATGTTTATGTCAACGGTTGCTGCATGGATTCTCATATCAAGACCGCAATCTTTAAATTCATTGTTGTCCTTTTCAAAGAACGGACCTTCTCCAAGAATTTCAATTATTTCAAATCCGTGCTGTTTTGCCAAATTTATTATTTTGCTGTTGTCTTCCATGAACAGTGCAAGTGTTGTAAAACCTAGTTTCATGTTTATATATTATGAGATAATAATATATTAAACGTTTACATATATCAAATTTTGACATATGGTGAATTATGACAGACAAAAATTTTGATGAATCACATAAAAAAGTTTTTAAGAACTTTTCAAACGGTATTATTCACAATCTGATCTTATGGATTATTTCTAAAGAGAGTATCCATGGTTATGGAATCATGAAAAGGTTAGAGGATTTCTTCAACTTTGAAAATTCCAAATGTGAAATCAATATTACATCCAGTAAGGTATATCCTATTTTGTCTAAAATGGAGGAAAGAGGATTTATCGTTGGAGAGTGGAAAGTTAACGAAAACAATAAAAGGGTTAAATATTATTCAATCACCCATGAGGGTGATGAATTTTTAAATTTTATTAAAATTCATATGAATGAGGTTTTAAGCAATTCCTCATGGTTAGCCTTTTTTAAAGAAATGACTGGAAAGGAGATTAACGATGAAAAACGCAATTGAAACCGTAAACCTGACCAAGGTTTATAACAATAGCTTCCGCGCTGTTAATTCTCTTAACTTGGAAATTCCAAACAAAAGCATATTTGGAATGCTGGGTCCTAATGGGGCTGGAAAAACCACAACAATTAAGATGCTTACCTGTTTAATACAGCCCACTTCCGGAAAAGCTATTGTTGGTGGATATGATGTTCAGAAAAATCCAGATGAGGTAAGAAACCTTTTAGGCATGGTCCCACAGCAGGTCAGTTTGTATAAGGATTTAACAGTAATGGAAAATTCTCAACTGTGTGCGGATTACTATGGAGTTCCCAAGGATGAGAGAGATTCACGAATTGAAGATTTAATGGAACTTGTGGATATTAAATATGCAAAGGATAAACGTGTAGGCCAACTTTCAGGAGGCCAGAAACAGAAAGCTTCTCTTGTGGCCAGTCTGGTTCACAGGCCGGATATTTTATTTTTGGATGAGCCTACAATCGGTCTTGATCCCACTACAAAACGTACGCTATGGGATTTGATCAGGGAACTGAATGATAATGGCCACACTATAATCCTGTGTTCTCATGACATGCATGAAGTGGACATGCTTTGCGATAATGTTGGAATTATCAATACAGGAAATCTGGTTGCATATGATACTCCTCAGGGTCTCAAGGATTCCCTTCTGGAAAGCAATAAGCAGGAAATAACCAATGCCCTTGGTAAAATTTCACAGGAAAGTGATGCAGATGCATCAATCAGTGAAGATTTTGAGGATTTAACTTTAAAAAAGATGTCAGTTCTTTTGAAAAATCAGGATGACAATATTATTGAAGCTATTAACAGGTTTGATAATGTAAAAAGTATTGAAATAGCTCGAAACGGTCGTATAAATTTAAAAGTTGACAGCTTTGACGATATGGCTGTTCATAATGTACTTAATCAGATAATATCTTCAGGAGGTATTATAAAATCGATTTATACAGAGGAACCTTCCCTTGAAGATGTTTTCATTAAATCAACAGCAGAGGTGAATGAAGATGATAGAGCCTAATAAATTTTGGTGGATGATTAAAAAAGAATTGATTTCTCTTAAAAGACACCCAGCCAGGCTGGTATCAATCATTGCATTTCCGATTATAATGATTTTACTTTTTGGTTATGGAATGGGTGGGGAAATGACAGACCTGCCGATTGTTGTCGTTTCCCAAAGTCATGGTGATTTAACCAATTTGACTTTGAACACTATCAAATCAACCGAAACATATCATGTTGTTGAAGTTATGGATAATATGAATGACGGTAAGAAGATGGTTGATTCGGGTGAAGTCAAGGCGGCCATTATTTTACCGGCGGATTATGATGACAATTCGTCTCAGCAGAAAGGGGTAACGCTTTATTTGGATTCGTCAGATCAGATGGCGTCCCAGATTATTGAATCATCAACTCAGGGAATATTTTACAGACTGTCTAATATGGTGGCGGCTTCCCAGACCAGCGTTTCAACTCAGAATGCAAATATCACTCCATCATTGTCACATTCCTTAAACAACTTTAAAGATGACATTTCCCTTCATATCAATAGAATTTATGGAAATATTAAATATATCGACTTTTTAGTTCCTGCAATTTTGGGAATGACTATTATGATGAGCTGTATGATGGGAATGGGTGCAACAATAGCTGGAGAACGTGAAACAGGAGAGCTTGCAAGATTATTTATGACTCCGACCTCTGTTTCCACAGTTATCGGCGGTAAGATTGCGGCAAAACTTCTGATTGAATTGGTAAGAGCGTTGATATTGATATTCATGGCAGTAATACTTTTCAATGTCAGTATCAAGGGCGGTTTTTTACAGACGTTCATTGTTCTTGTCATAGGTGCATTGTGCTTTGTCGGTTTCGGTATCATGCTTTCGGCCAGAACTTCCACACAGGAGGATTATGCTCAGATTTCCCTTCCGTTTTCAATGCCTATGATGTTTGTTTCAGGGGTATTCTATCCGATTGAAACAATGCCTTGGATCTTACAGAAATTGGCTTATGTTTTCCCATTGACATATTTAAATGATGCCATGAGAGGAATAATGCTCAAGGGACAAACTTTAGGTGATGTATGGTTTGATCTGGTAATTTTATTAGGTTTCACTTTATTGTTCTTCATAATTGGAGTAAAAAGATTTAACAGGGATGTATAGGAGGTTTATAAATGTATAAAAAATTGTTGATAGGTTTTATAATTTGTATTTTATGTTTATCTCCAATTGCTGCTGATGATTGGAATTCATTTGCAGGTGGAATAGACCATGCCGCTTACAGGGATGACAACTCAGATTTTGTAACAAATCTTTGGGTTTTTGACATGGGATCTTCTATTCATTCTTCTCCTGCAATTTACGAAAATTATATTTACATTGTTTCTGTTGATGGAATTTTAAAGGCTATAGATATGGAAACCGGAGAGGAAGAATGGGATTTGGATTTGGATGCTAAAACCAATTCTTCACCTATTATTAATTCTAATAGACTGTATATTGGATGTGAAGATGGATTAAAAGCGGTCAATATTGACAATCATAAAGTTGTCTGGGAATATGACTGTAATAATGTTCAGTCCACTCCATTTTTCTACGACGATGTGATTTACTTTGGAAGTGACGACGGTCACCTGTACGGTCTTGACAAGGATGACGGTAAGGAAGTTTTAAATAAAAAATTGGATGGCGAACTCAAATCTTCCCCTATAGTTGTAAATGATTCAGTCTACATCGGTTCAACTAATTGTAAATTATACAGTATTGGTACAGACAAAGAGAATAATTGGGAATTCACATCAGGTGATGAGATTGTATCTTCCCCTAGTTATGTAAATGATACAGTTATTTTCGGTTCAAGCGATGGGAACATATACTGTTTGAATGAATCTGACGGAAGTTTAAACTGGAAGGTTGATTTAAACAATAAGATAATAGCTTCTCCGACTGTTGATGAACATGACAACAGCGTTTATATTGGCTCAGATGAAGGAAATTTAACTTGCATTGACATTAGGGATGGAACTGTAAAGTGGAGCCATTTTGCAGGAGATAAAATTCAGTCAACTCCTGCACTAAAAGATAATTTAATTGCATTTGGCTGTAATAATGGATATTTATATGTCTTAAATAAATACACAGGCCAGGAGGTATTCAATTATAATCCGGGTACAATTTTATTTAATTCTCCTATTACATCTTCACCGGTTATTAATGGAAACAGTCTGTTTTTTGGTGATGATGCAGGATATCTATATTCTTTAAATATAGATAAACATGAGGTTCCAGGTTCAATACAAATGTATTATTCAATAGCCGTTTTAATAATTGTCATTGTTTTGGCCGTTGTAGTCATTAGAAAAATTAAAGGTAAAAAATAACTTTTACCTTTTTTTTATTCTAAAAAAAATTTATAAACCTTCAGATGATATTATTATTAGGATTTAGGGAAGTAATGAAATGATTACAAATGATATAGAAATTCTAAAAAAAGAGGATATGAACCTTTCGGACAAGATTTATATTTTCGATACAACATTAAGGGACGGTGAGCAAACACCCGGTGTTGCGCTGACAGCTGATGAAAAGATTCAGATTGCACAAAAACTCAATAATTTGGGTGTTGATAAAATTGAGGTTGGATTTCCGGCCGCTTCTCTCGGTGAAATAGAATCTGCTAAAAGAATCAAAGAAAGGGGTCTTGATTCCACTCTTGTTGGTTTGGCACGTTCCCTTAAAGATGATATTGACGCTGTTTTAGACGCCGATTTGGAATATGTCCATACTTTTATAGGTACTTCCCCATTGCATAGAAATTACAAACTCAGAATGGACGAGAATAAAATTATAGAAACTTCAGTTTCAGCAGTTGAATATGCAAAAGATCACGGCCTGACTGTCGAGTTTTCCGCTGAGGATGCAACTAGAACAGAAAGGGATTTCTTATTTGAGGTTTTCGGTGAAGTCGTTAGTGCCGGCGCTGACTTTCTGGATGTTCCAGATACTGTAGGTGTTTTAACTCCGATTTTGACCCGTGAACTAATCACCGATATTAAAAATAATTTTACAGCTCCAATCAGTGTTCATTTTCACAATGATTTCGGTCTGGCTACTGCAAATACATTAACGGCCATTGAATGCGGAGCCAATCAGGCGCACGTTACCATTAACGGATTGGGTGAGAGAACTGGAAACTGCTCTTTAGAGGAACTGGTAATGACTCTTAAATCTGCCTATGGCATTGATTTAGGTTTGGATACAACCAGATTATACAGTTTATCCAATTTGGTCGGACGTTTAACAGGGGTTAAAATGCCTGTTAATAAGCCAATCGTTGGGGACAATGCTTTTGCCCATGAATCCGGAATTCATGTTCACGGTATTTTGAACAATTCCTCTACATATGAGCCGATATCTCCTGAGATGGTTGGCCATTCAAGACGTATAGTTTTGGGCAAGCACACTGGAGCAAATGCAGTAAAATCTAAATTGAAGGAAAATCACATTGATTTAAATGATGAGCAGTTTTGCAAGGTTTTTGATGAAATTAAATCATTAGGCGACAGCGGAAAATGTGTAACTGATGATGATTTGATAGCTATTGCGATTACTGAACTTTCCTCCGCCCGTGAAACACCAATCATTATTAAAGGTTTAAGTATTTCCATGGGTGCTAATGTTTCTCCGACAGCAACTGTTAAACTTGAAATTGATGGTGAAGAAAAAGAGACCGCAAGTACAGGTGTGGGACCTATTGATGCCGCATTAAATGCAATTAGACAATTGGTTCAAGGTACTATGGATATTGAACTTGAGGAGTATAATCTTGAAGCTATCACCGGCGGTACTGATGCTCTTGCTGAAGTTTTTGTTATCAGTTCAGATTCACTGGGCAATACCTCCACAGGCAGATCAACCAATCAGGATATTGTCATGGCAAGTATTTTGGCTGTTCTTGATTCTATGAATAAGTTATTATTGATACAAAGAGCATAATAATTTATAATTTTCACTTTTTTTCTTCTTTTTCTTATTATAGTTTAATTATTAATTTATTATTGACATTAATTGATATCAAATATTAATTTAATTAAATTCTATTTATCTGTGTTTTTTTGTCTCATGTAAAATTTTATATACATCAAAAATCTAAATTTTATATGGTGACTTAAATGGAGAATAATACTATTTTCGTTGGTAGTAAGCCTGTAATGAATTATGTTTTAGCAGTTGTAACACAATTCAATGAAGGTTCTAACAGTGTTCTTCTAAGAGCTAGAGGTAAAGCCATCAGTAGAGCTGTTGATGCTGCTGAAATAATAAGAAATCGTTTCGTTCCAGAAGCGGATGTTACAGATATTAGGATTTCTACTGAAGAAATTGAAAACTACAATAACGAAAAAACAAATGTTTCTATAATAGAAATTTTAATTGAAAAGGATGAATAATTATCCTTTTTAATCAAATTTCTTTAAAACTCTTCTTTCAAAAAGATATTTTGATAAAAGAACATTTGAAGTTCCTTTTCCATCAACTTTTGTTTTTCCTTTTTTTATTGATTTTATAACACTGTCAATGTCTTTTTCTGCATCGATTAAGCTATAGCAATCTCCAACAAATTTCCAGTAGTGAGCATCACTTGCACCTAACTCGGGAATATTTTCTTTTTTGGATAAATTTTTTGCTTTCCCGTTGCAGTAGCCAACAATGAATCTAGCATTTTTTGTTTCTATTGCATCAATTTTCAAATCTTTATAGTCAGTTTTACATAGGAGGCCATGACGGTAAAAACAGTATGGATGTGGTATTATTGCAAGACCACCCAAATCATGAATTTTGTCTATTGTTTCTTGTGGTGAAAGGTCACGAGGTATATTTTCCTCACACCCAAAACCAAGGATATGGCCTTGTGTTGAAGAAATTTCTATAGATGGAATTGCAAGTATATCTGTGTTCCTTGTTTTAGCCAAAACTTCACTTGTTCCATCAACTGTGTTGTGGTCACTAATTGCAATTATGTCAATATTCCTTTTAGTTGCAACATCTAAAATGTCATCAATTCTGGATGATGAATCCGATGAATATTCGCTGTGTATATGAGAATCCATTTTTAGCATTTTATCCACCCAGTGCGGTTTTTATTAATCCGACTGTACCGGTCATCATAACATCTCCCCCCGGTGCCGCATGATGCCAGTCCAGATTTGTTTTTTCTATCAGCTCTCTTTTCGGTCCGCTCACAATCACTTTTTCAATTTTTGATATTGGATTTAGTACATGGGCGCCATGACCGTAATCTTCGTGAACTTCCTCATGTGTTATTTCACCAGATGCCAGACGTCTGATATATCTTTCAAGTGATTCACCGGTCAAACTTGATGTGTGATGTTCAAACACTCCCTGTATCTTTCCGTTTTCTATCGATGCTGCTGTGGTATGCCCGTTACCGATATCAATTACAATGTAACTTTTTAACTTTTTAGCTACTTCGTCATAACACATTCCTGCTATTGATGCGAATTTTGTGTCCATTACCAACGGGATATCTTCTATTCCTTCCGCCTTAATCTGTCTTCTTACTGCCTGCATTCTTGTAAAGTATTCAGGCATGTCATCTTCAAATCCGAATTCCAATGGAGAGATAGGTTCGCATACCTTTTCTCTTATTTTTTCAAATCTGAAATCCCTGTCTCCCATGTTTTCGTTGTATCCGTGGTCTTGAACGGCTATTGCTATTTTATCAAAATCGAATTCCAGATCATATCCCAGTAAAAATTCGGATAATTTTGCAATGTTTATGTCCCCCATTGTGATTCTTGTATAATTTTTATATTCTTTTGATTCATCTGCGATTTCAATACCGATTGCTTTTACCTGATTTAAATCGTCGCGTATTGTCCTGGCACAAAGCGGGTCCATGACTACTTTGTATCCTTTTTCCATATGCTCTTGAATAGTCTTTTTAATCTTTCCTCCTCCCATTATATCCCCCTTGAAGTAAATGTCGTTTTCAATTTCTCTAATCTGTTGGGAAATATAAAGGTGCGGGGAAGGCAGTACCAGTTTTATGGAGTTTTCCAGTTCTTTTTCAGTATCATAAATCATAATGTCCTGTGTTCCGGTTCCAACATCAATAGCTAAAATTCTCATGATTTTAAATTGTTTCTTATATTATTAATAATTAGAGTGTACATATATGTACAACAAAGATTTAAATAGTACATTATAATAACTATTATTATGAATTATAAAATCACTTTATCATCAGACGAAGTGCCTAAACAATGGTACAATGTTATTGCTGATTTGCCGTCTGAACTTCCTATGCCTATAAACAGTGAAGGTAAAGATCAGATTGCTTCTTTACAGAAAGCTTTTACAAAAGCCGGCTTAGAACAGGAATTTGCACAAGACCGTTATATTAAAATTCCAAATGAAGTCAGAGAATTATATATGCAAATGGGAAGACCTTCTCCATTGTTTAGAGCTACAAGACTTGAAGAATATTTAAACACTCCCGCTAAGATTTATTATAAGCGTGAAGATACTTCTCCAACCGGTTCTCACAAGTTGAATTCTGCTATTCCTCAGGCTTACTTTGCCAAAAAGGAAGGTGTTGAAAGATTGACTACAGAAACCGGTGCTGGACAATGGGGTACTGCATTATCATTGGCATGTAATTTGCTTGACCTTGAATGTACTGTTTATATGGTTAAAGTTTCCTTCCAGCAAAAGCCTGACAGGAAAAATATCATCAATATTTATAACGGTAACATTTACGCTTCTCCAAGTGAAAATACAGAAATCGGCCGTCAAATCTTGGCTGAAAATCCTGACCACCCAGGTTCATTGGGTGTAGCTATTTCTGAAGCTATGGAAGAGGCTTTGGCTAATGATGAAGTCAAATATTCTCTCGGAAGTGTATTGAACCATGTAATGTTGCACCAGACTGTCATCGGTCAGGAAATTAAAACCCAACTAGAAATTGCTGAAGAGGAACCTGACGTCATGATTGCCTGTGCCGGAGGAGGCAGTAACCTTGCCGGTTCTTTATTCCCATTCATCAAGGATAAAATCGACGGAAATTCAGATACCCAGTTCATTGCTGTTGAACCTAGTGCATGTCCAACATTAACAGAAGGAAGTTACGAATATGACTTCGGAGATGTAAGCGGATTTACTCCTATGCTTAAAATGTTTACACTCGGACATGACTTCGTAGCGCCGTCAGTTCATGCCGGAGGATTACGATATCACGGTATGTCTCCACTTGTTTCACTTTTAACTAAGGAAGGTTATATCGAACCTAGGTCAGCTCATCAAAGAGATGTTTTCGAAGCCGGAATTACCTTTGCCCGTAATGAAGGTGTTCTTCCTGCTCCTGAAACCACTCATGCAATTAAGGTTGCTATCGATGAAGCTCTTAAATGTAAACAGACCGGTGAAGAGAAAACAATTGTAATGAATTTCTCAGGTCATGGAATGTTGGACTTGAAAGGATATGCTAGCTATTTTGAAGGATCAATGCAAAATGCTAAATAATCCTTCTTTATTTTTTTTCATTATTTTTTGTTATAACTTATAACTTATAACTTATTAGGGATAAGTTGCAAGTGTTAAGAAATAACTGTTAACTTATATGTGAAAACAAATACTTTATAAGAGAGAAGTTATAAAATATAACTTATTTGTTAAAAGTTAGTTA
>NZ_JAZRHE010000084.1:0-5025 GCF_045644645.1 Methanobrevibacter sp. | reverse complement strand
CAATATAATTATTTATGTACAATTAAATAAATGGGACATTTTTAAAATAAGTAATATTTCCTTCAAAATTTGTTTCGTTTAACATAATAATTAAATACTATTCTAATCATAAATAATAAATGTCTAGTAAATAATCGATTTACTAATTGAGGTTATAAATATGAAAACTACTGTTAGTGTAATTAAAGCTGATATTGGAAGTGTGTCCGGACATTGTGTGGCACACCCTGAACTTTTGGATATTTGTGACAGTGTCTTAAACGACGCTTTAGACACCGGCATCTTAAAAGATTACTACATCTCCCGTTGCGGAGACGACATAGACCTAATAATGACCCACGACAAAGGGGAAGAAAACGAAGAAGTCCATGAAACCGCATACACTGCATTCATGAAAGCCACTGAAAGGGCACGTGAATTGAAATTATACGGTGCAGGACAGGATCTGTTATCCGACACATTCTCAGGAAACATCAAGGGTATGGGTCCTGGTGTGGCAGAAATGGAATTCGAAGAAAGGCCATCTGATCCTGTTCTCGTATTCTGCTGTGACAAAACCGAACCTGGTGCATTCAACCTGCCGGTATTCAGAATGTTTGCAGATCCGTTCAACACCGCAGGCCTTGTAATCGACCCAAGCCTACACGATGGATTCAAATTCGAAGTGTTTGACGTAATCGAACACAAAAAGGTTATCCTGAACTGTCCTGAAGAAATGTACGACTTGCTTGCATTAATCGGTTCCACCGGAAGATACGTAATTAAAAGAGTATGGAAGAAAAACGGTGAAATCGCAGCATCAATCAGTACCGAAAGACTAAACCTGATGGCTGGCGAATATGTAGGTAAAGACGACCCTGCATGTATTGTAAGGGCGCAATCCGGTTTCCCTGCAAACGGTGAATGTGTAGATCCATTTGCATTCCCACACATGGTAAGCGGATGGATGAGAGGATCCCACAACGGTCCATTAATGCCTGTTTCAGAAGCAGAAGCAAACCCGATCAGATTCGACGGACCACCTAGAGTAATCGGTTTAGGTTTCCAAGTAGCTAACGGCGAATTGATTGGTCCTGTAGATCTGTTCGATGATCCTGCATTCGACCCAACCCGTGAACAGGCTGCTAAAATCGCAACTTACATCAGAAGACACGGTCCATTCGAACCTCACAGACTGCCTTCCGAAGAAATGGAATACACCTCACTTCCTGGTGTAATGAAAAAATTGGAATCCAGATTTGAGGATATGGATTAGACTTAAAGAGATTTTTCATCTCTTCTTTTTTTACTTTTTTTTGGCTTAAATAATGGCCGATTTCTTTTTTCTTTTTAACGTTCAGACTAACATCTGGTCCATGATATGTTGGTTTTACGATTATTATTTTCTCTTTTTTCAATTCTTTTGGGGCTTTTTTAATGTATTTGCAGGGTATGTTGGATAATCTTTTGCAAACGTGCATAACGGGGGTGTGACGCTTATTGTAGTAATGGTCTTTGTGTAATGATTTAATAATCTTGATTTTAATCATTTTTTGATTTAACTCTTTAGCCATGAATATATATTATGTATTACCATTATATAAATTTTTATTACTAATTGCTTAAATAATTTACAAAATAAAAATATTTATTAGTCAGAAAATGTACATATATTGTATAGGTGATAAAAGATGTTTGAAGAATTATTTGGAAATTGCCCACAAGCAAAAGTTTTACAATTTTTCTTTTCTGCTCCTGTTGATGAATATACAAAACAGCAAATAGCTGTTGGCTCTGGTATTTCCAGGGTTACATTAGATAAATTCATCAATAAATTCATCGAAAATGAAATTATTTTATATCAAAATTCCAGATATATTTTAAATACAAAATCCGAGTTTATAAGAAAATTGGACATAGCACAAGAGGAATTTATTAAATTTCAGTTTAATAAACAGTTGGAAGAAGGTGTGGATGAATTCGAGGAAGTATCTGATGAAGAATTTAATAAACTTCTTGATAAAATTCCAGATTATTTGGATTTGGATGAGTTAGAAAGAGAAATAGGGTATAATGAAGAAATATTAGTTAATAAAATGGAATATGAATCATTAAAGGATTATTTTTTATCATTTTCAAATAAAGATAAATTGGGCTTGGATTTTTCATCTACAAATGATGAAAAATGGTATACGCTGGATGTGATTGAATGATTGAAGAAAATGTAGATATCAAATCTAAAATAAATATTAAGGAAGATTCAAAAATAGTTTATGCTTCCTCTTTTGGTGTTGGGGGGAATAATGAAGAGCTTAGACTAATTGTTGTTAACAATAAATTGGTTAATGATGGTGACGATATTGAGTTAATCAATGAATCTGATTTGCAGATAATAATGAATTATAATACTGCTATCAAATTAAATAAGCTGTTAAATAAGTATATTGGTAAAAATAAGTAGTATCATTTTTTGTGGGCGGTTATTATTGTAAAGCTGCTTGAATTGATGGTTATTATGCAGCCGTCAACGTCAACATAGTAGTTCTTGCCTTCCTTGCTCACAACAGAGTTGTCCTGTTTGAGCTTGGATATGCAGTAGCCGACAGGTTCCTCATCAATTCCCAAATTCCTCTGTATTCTTCCAATACCCATTTCAGTCGTATGGATCCTTTCAACATTTTCCAGAAGTGTCTTCTTGTGCATCTCATCACCAGATTTTTGCATTTCAGTCAATGGCATAATTACTTATTTATATATTCCACACTAATTAATTATTATGTCATTTTTAAAATTCATTCTTAAAAATCCATTCAGGAGAAAGAATAGTGCAATTCTAGCTATTGTAGGCATTGCAATAGGGATTGTAGTCATTGTTGCTCTTGGTGGAATTACAGACGGTTTAGTCAATACCTTCGAGGACACGATTCATGCGGGGGGTGCCGATTTTTCGATTTCGGGTAAGGAAACCGGAAACTCAGCATACGGGACTAATACCATAAGTGCAAACTGGACGGATAAAATTGCAAAAGTGGATGGTGTGGACGAGGCATATCCTATATATGTCGTTCTGACTTCAGTCGGCGATGACTATATGAATACCCTGATTGGTATCGACCCTAACGGGACTGCATTGGCGGACATATCCATGAAGGAGGGTAGAATTTTTGAAGACAATTCCTCCGAAGCCATTCTGGGCAAGATATATGCCGATGACAACAACTACTCCGTGGGGGACGATATCAAAATCAACGGTGAGGACTTTGAAGTCGTTGGAATTTTCGAAACCGGAGACCAGAACACTGCCGGAGGCGTGTTCACTTCAATCTCCAAAGTCGGGGACCTGATGGATGATGAGGATTCGATTTCAAACATCTATGTCAAGGTCAAGAAGGGAGAGGATGCCCAAACGGTCGCAGACAGGATCGATGCGAAATACGGAGACAACATCACGACAGTCACTTCAGTGATGGAGATGACCCAGATGGCGGATATGCTGAACATGCTGCAGGCATCAACATGGGCGATTTCACTTCTGGCCATTGTGGTTGGAGGTCTTGGAATCATCAACACAATGCTGATGTCCGTATTCGAAAGAACCCGTGAAATTGGTGTTTTAAAGGCTGTCGGCTGGTCAAACAGAAAAATCCTTACAATGATTGTAGGCGAATCACTTGTAATCACAATAGTTTCAGCAATCATCGGTTCAATTGTTGGCTATCTGGCATGCACTCTTTTAGGTCCTCAAATGGGAATAAGTCCATTGTTCACTCCTAAGATATTCATCCAGGCATTTTCAATAGCCATTGTCGTTGGAATAATCGGCGGAATCTATCCTGCAGTCAAGGCAATGAAATTGCCTCCAACTGAGGCATTGAGGTATGAATGAGGTGATATTATGAATGCTGTAGAAATAAATGACTTATATAAGAGCTATGAGGACGGAAAGATCAAGGCATTGAACGGCATAAACCTCACAATCAGAGACGGTGAATTCGTATCAATCATAGGGCCGTCAGGATCTGGCAAATCAACATTGCTGAACATGCTCGGTGCATTGGATGTTCCTGATTCCGGAAGCATCACTGTTGCGGGAGAGGACTTGAACACCTCTAAAAAGTTGAATGAGTTCAGGGCAGAAAAGATAGGATTCATTTTCCAGCTGCACAATCTGATTCCAAATATCTCTGTAGCGGAAAATATTGAAATCCCGATGTTTACACAGAAACTTTCATCTAAGGAGATGAGGGCCAAGGCCTTGAAACTGCTGGATGATGTCGGCCTTGAGGACAAGGCAGGAATTCTTCCGAACAAACTGTCCGGCGGTGAACGCCAGAGGGTGGCCATCGCCCGTGCGCTGGCAAATGACCCTTCAATAATATTGGCGGATGAACCAACAGGATCACTGGATTCGAAGACAAGTAGCAAAATCCTTAAGCAACTAATCGATTTGCACGAAAGCAAAAACGTAACGCTGATAATTGTCACTCATGATATGGATGTTGCCAAACTTGCAGACAGGGTTGTCGAAGTTTTGGATGGTGAGATCGTATCCGCCGGTGACGACTCTTTGATAAACAGCAAAATTGATGTTTAGACTGATGTCTATTCATCATCATCTTTTTTTATAAGACATTATTATTCATGCTAAATCAATTTTATTTTATTTTAAATCTTCTTTATTGACTATATAATATTGTATTTTGATTATATAAGCTTTATATATCATTAAATTCAAATTAAAGTTTAATTGTTTTGTTAAATAAAATATAAATCGGGAAAATACAAAACAACCGACAAACGTTTTACAGCAAAAAACGGCGAGGCAGATGTTCTGCTTAACGGCGAAAGAACCACAGCAGAAGCAACCTGGAAAGGCATAAACAACATTGACAACAGCACCATAGGCATAATGATAAGACCGATTATCGGACCGGCCAAAAAATTGCCCAAAGTGGTATAAATCGCTATCATGTTAAAATGATATATCGCAAAAGGTAAAGTCATCAGCGAGGCAATAAAGTCGGATATAACCACACCTAAAACATA
>NZ_JAZRHE010000083.1:0-1826 GCF_045644645.1 Methanobrevibacter sp. | reverse complement strand
AGTTTATAATAAATCCATTTTCCCTGTTTTCGTGCAGACAACACTCCTTCTTTTTTCATCATGTTCAAATGATGAGAAACCGTTGATTGGGATTTATCAATAACTTCCAATATCTGACAAACACACAATTCACCATTTTTCAATAAGTATATTATTTTTAATCTTGTCGGATCAGCCAAAGACTTTAATATTGCCGCATGGTTTTCTAAAGTTTCATCTGAAGGCAATGTTTTAATTAAATCTTCAACAGAATAGGTTATCTCACAACATTCATCACTATTTTCAACTGCCATGTATAATAATATTATTTTGATATATTTAAATGTATCGATATATTATCTTTATAATTATTAGTCAATCAGATAACATTAACGACAGAATTCTATCAATATACATTCATTTTAACTAATACATACAATTAGTTGTAATCCTATTCATACCAAATGTTAGTGATTATTATAGGAAAAATAAAAGAAAAAAATTGAGAAAAATCATTAATAAATTACGAAAATATTCTCAAAACAAAATTTAATTAATTAGGCAAATTATTTTGAAAAAAATACGAAATGTTCGTATAAAACGTATGATATAGTTCGCATGATTAACAAATACCAGAACTAAAACTAGGATAGGGAATTTATTTTTCTGTAATTATTAAATTTTTGAAAGTTAACCTACACCATAAATCTATAGGTAATTTTCAGTTATTTTAGTTGCAGATTCAATCATTTTTGGACAAAACTCCTTGAATATATTATTATCCAATGCGTATTTAACACCTTCTTCGGTTCTAATGTCACAATTAAGTAACTCTCTACAGATATATGATCTGTTTTCCTTTTCAAATTCATCTAAAAATTTTTCACACACTTCATTGCTTTTGGTTTTACTATCACCATATTTAAGGCCTAATGCCATTAGTGCACCTGTGCAAGCACCGCAAACTTCACCTTTACGCATACCTCTGCCAAATCATGCGCCGATTTTCAAGGCTTGTTCTTCTGAAAGACCTAAATTCTGTGAAAATGTTGCAAATACCGCTTGTGAACACACATATCCGTTTTCAAATAATTGAATAGCATTTTCTATATTTTTCATATATTATAATTTAATTATTTTGACTTATCAATGTATAGCATTAACTGGATGGCACTACGGGCATTACCTACTAGGCATGTTTCATATGTTTCAAGGATTTAGAAATTTTCAGACAGAACATATAAAATAATTCCGATACTTATCGATTTTGCCTCTTAAAACTCTTTAATTTATATGAAGAACCCCTATAAAAATACGAACATTTCGTTTAAACAAAGTTAATTCTCAAAACTTTCATTTGGTGAGCTGCTGACATTAACGCCAGAGATATTGAAAATCAAACTTGATTCAACTCATATAGCAGGGTTTTTCAAAGCAATTTTCAAATCTCAAATGGCTGATGTTAATGTCAAAATCAACTGTTAAATGAAAAGAAAAAATAGCTATTAATTATATATAACTTGAAACTTAAAATATTAATTAAGTATTATTTGGAGAGGTTAAAATATGAAAGGCGATGTATATTATGGTAAAGGTATTCGTGAGCTAGAAGATCAATACCCTGAATTATATGAATTGGTTTCTGATATGAATGAAACAGTATGGGACGGCAAAATCCTTGATTACAAAACTCAAAAATTGGTAGCTATTGGGATGACTGCATCTCGTGCAGACCCAAGAGCTACAAAAAAACAAATTAAAAGTGCAATTGAAGTGTTAGGTATCAGTAAAGATGAAATTGTTGATGTTTTAAGAGTTGTTCTATTAACATCCGGTATGCCTGCATT
>NZ_JAZRHE010000082.1:0-7345 GCF_045644645.1 Methanobrevibacter sp. | reverse complement strand
TATTTAAAATGAACTCATCCATCTAGAATAGATGACCAATCAATCATAACTCTTTGGTTCCATTCTCAGTCCCGACAATGACTTTATCCACCATCTGTGAAAATATTCCGTTTTCAACGACTCCAGGAATGGAATTCAAGTCGATTTCCATATGTGCAGGAGATTCGACACTTTCGAACTTGGCATCTATTACAAAGTTGCCGTTGTCTGTTATGACCGGACCATCCTTTCTTTGAGCCATCCTGATTTCACATTGTGCCCCCATATCTTCAAGTTCCTGAATAACAACCCTTGATGCATCTGGCAACACTTCAACAGGCACTGGAAATGTCCCTAATTTTTCAACACATTTTGACTCATCAACAATGACTATGAATTCTTTGGCAGCATAGTCAACGATTTTTTCCTTTGTGTGGGCTGCTCCACCGCCTTTTATCAAATTGAACTGAGGGTCCACTTCATCTGCCCCGTCAACGGAAAGGTCAATGTCATGCTCCTCCAGGGTAGTTATTGGGATATTCCATTTTTTTGCAATTAGCAAAGATTGAAATGAAGTTGGAATGCCCAACACATTAATTCCCTCATCACGAATTCTCATACCTACCTTTTCAATGAAATAATGAGTGGTTGAACCTGTTCCAAGCCCTAAAACCATGCCATCTTTTACGAATTCAGCCGCCTTATAACCTGCATTTTTTTTACTGGAATCATTGCTGCTAGCATTTTTCATTTATATCACAAACCCCAAAGTAAGTTTATTAAGCTTATAACTTTTTTTACATTCCCCGACATGTTTTCCATTATTTTCTAAAACAATGCATTTATCGTTTTCAACAAGGCCGTCCGGGAAACATAAATCATGAAAATCACATTTCTCATCACAATTTGGAGCATTATACGTGAATGTTGATCCTTCAAAAATACTTTTTGAATCTGTTAATAGGTCAATTTTTGCCCTGTCTATCTCAACTGGAATAACTAATCCTCCGGAATGTATTGGACATTTCTGTTCATTGTCCTTAACGTCAGTGACAACATATTTCCTATTTTTTTCAAGATTATCAACACAGGATGCCTTAAACCTACAATTTTCACATTCACCTGCAGGTCCTAAAAAAACGAATTCCTGACCCTTTTTTGCCAAATCCTTTCCAATTAATGTAATCATTAAATCACCTCCGTCTTATAGGCAAGTTCATATGCCGCTTCTTTGGATATTCCGTTGTCTCCAAGGATTGTATATCTTTCAGGCCTAATTTCATGAGCCATCATTAACGCTTCAATGATGTCCTCTTCAGGAATATTTAACTCTTTTGCAGTGGTTGGAGCTTGAACTGCTTTAAGTGAGTCTCTAATAGCTTTCCAATCCCCACCATGAAGATACATCATCATTATTGTCCCGACACCACACTGCTCACCATGCAAAGCCGGCTTGTCAAGTATCTTATCAAGCGCATGTGAGAATAAATGCTCTGATCCGCTGGCAGGCCTGGATGAACCCGCAATGCTTATTGCCATTCCACCACTGAACAGTGACTTCATGACTATGCGTGCACTGGGTTCCAGATTAGGTTTAATATTAGCTATGTTATCGGTAATCAAATGGGCTGACATTATTGATAATGCGGCTGCCGATTCGCTGAATGATTCGTTTTTCAGTCTGTGTGCCAATTCCCAATCTTTAATGGCCGTGAAGTTGGCTATTAAATCCGCACAGCCTGCAGCCAATAGTCTGAATGGAGATTGTGCAAGAATCTCGGAATCCGCAATGACCGCAATTGGAGAGTGCGCATTGACGGATATGGAAGTATTAGGATTTTTTATTGATGCCATAGGAGATACAATACCATCATGAGAAGCTGTTGTCGGCATGGATACAAAATATACGCCCTGATTGTATGAAGATAACTTAGCCACATCAATAACCTTTCCACCGCCAACACCTAAAACTGTAGTGTCCTGTGTGATTAGTTCTTCAACTTCAGATATTGATTCTTCAGATGCCCTGTCAACTTTAATAACATCATACTCAATATCATCCTTTTCAAGGCTTTCAATTACAGGTTTTGCACCCACATCATATGTGTGTGAACCTGTAACGATTAAAATCTTATTATCTAAATGCAGAGATTTGCAAATTTCTCCAGTATCTTTTATAATACCCGGATCAATGTAAACCTCCCTAGGCATTTGTATTTTCCTATTGCTCATAATATCTCCCAAGATTAAATTATACATTAATATATATGTATGAAATAATTATAAATAACTTTCTTTTGAATTGAAAAACGGCTAAAATAAACATTTAATACTTATTAAAAACAGATAATTTTATATTATAAAAATTATTTTAGGTGATATGGTGGAAAATTTTGACGAATGGTTTCATGATATTTTAGAACAGGCAGATATTACGGATTCAAGATATCCTATCAAAGGAATGGCAGTGTGGATGCCATACGGTTTTCAGATAAGAAAGCACTCAATGAACATTATTAAAAAGTTACTGGACAAGGATCATGAAGAAGTCCTATTCCCAATGCTTGTTCCCGAAACCGAACTTGCAAAAGAAGGTATTCACGTAAAAGGATTTGAAGATGAGGTATACTGGGTAACTAAAGGCGGGCAAACTGAATTAAATGAAAAATTAGCCCTAAGACCAACCAGTGAAACCGCGATTTATCCGATGTATGCATTATGGATCAGAACCCACATCGATCTTCCAATCAAATATTATCAGATAGTCAATACATTCAGATATGAAACAAAGCACACAAGGCCATTAATACGTGTCAGAGAAATTACAACATTTAAAGAAGCACATACCGCACATGCAACCAAAGAAGAATCAGATGAGCAAATTCAGGATTTCATTGCAATTTATAAGGAATTCTTTGATGATTTGGGAATCCCTTACTTAATTTCTCAAAGGCCTGAATGGGATAAGTTCCCCGGTGCGGACTACACAATGGCTTTTGATGTGATACTGCCTAATGGTAAGACCCTGCAAATCGGCACAATACACAATTTAGGTCAGACATTCGCAAAAACATTCGACATTACCTTTGAGGATAAAGATGGTGAGCATAAATTAGTTTACCAAACCTGTGCTGGAGTATCCGATAGGGTAATAGCTTCAGTCATTGGAGTTCATGGAGATGAAAAGGGACTTAGATTGCCGCCAGAAGTATCACCGAATCAAGTTACCATAATTCCAATTCTATTCAAAAAAGGAAAAGAAGAAGTCTTGGCCAAATGCAATGAAATCAAAGAGCGATTAGAAGACGAAGGCTTAAGAGTCAATATCGATGACAGAGACATTAGGCCTGGTAAAAAATTCAATGACTGGGAGTTGAAGGGAACCCCATTAAAACTTGAACTTGGACCAAGAGACTTGGAAAACAACATTACAGTAGCCATGAGGAGAGACGAAGGAGAAAAAATTGAACTCCCATTAGATGACTCATTGGCAGACAATGTTATTGACTTATTGAATAAGTCCTCACAAAACCTTTCTGAAATTGCATGGGCTTTCCAAAAAGAGCATGTCAAATTCACAGAAAACCTGGATGAAATTCCTGGACTTGTTGAAGCCGGAAATGTTGTCAAATTCTATTGGTGTGGTGATGAAGCAGTAGGTAAAGAGATTGAAGAGAAAACCGGATATGACATTTTAGGCATTCAGGAAGAGGTGTCAGAAGGAAAATGCATAGCCAGCGCGGAAGATGCAAAATACCTTGCTTTAATAGCTAAAACTTATTAAGTGATTGAAATGGATGACATATATGCAATAATTCCAGTTACAACATTCAAAAATGCGAAAACCAGACTCTCCCCATTTTTATCAGAAGAAGAGAGGGAAAAACTCCTAAAAGTAATGCTTCATGATGTGACCGACACATTGAAAAAGCATGTGGATAAGATTTTCATCATCAGTCGTGACGAGGACGTATTAAACTATGCGGAAAGTCTGAATGTTAATGCAATCTTGGAAAATGACAATTCCAATTTAAACAAAGCATTGACTCAAGCCATGAAGTTGTGCAAAGGAAAAGCAAGAAAAATCATTATCGTGCCTTCAGACATTCCATTAATTGGCAAAACCAATGTTCAAATGTTAATTGATGCATCCAAAAGCTTAGATTTCATCATTGTCCCCTCAAAAGGTGGCGGGACCAATATGATTATAATGAAGCCCATGGCAATCCGCACCAGATTTGAAGGATTCAGTTATAAAGAACATGTTAAAGTCGCCGAAAGAAAAAACTTAAATCCGCAGGTTCACGATTCGTTTTTCATGGCGCTGGACGTCAATACTACCGAAGATCTTGGCGAAATCATGATTCACGGTGAAAAAACACATACCAGACAGTATTTAAAGGAACTGAAAGTCAATGTTGAATCTTTCCGCGGAAGCGAACGCCTGAAAGTTACAAGAGATGATTGAATGATTGTAATGTCTATTGCAGGTGTTGACCCGTCAGGCGGTGCCGGCGTTTATGCTGATTTGAAAACCTTTCAGGCCATCGGAGTTTATGGAACCGGCATTGTGACTGCCCTAACCGCACAAAACCCGTATAAATTCTTTTCAACATTGCCAATAAATGAAAGTTATATTGAAGAGCAAATTGATTCTGTTATGGAATCTTACGATATCGAATTTATTAAAACCGGAATGTTATACTCACCAGAAATCATCAAATTGGTTGCTAAAAAAGTAAAAGAGTACGATTTAAAGGCCGTGGTTGATCCAGTTATGGTTGCAACTTCCGGTGGAGATTTAACAAAAGAAGGTATTGCAGATGCATTTAATGAATATTTACTTCCCCAGGCTGTTTTAACAACGCCTAACGTTAGTGAAGCTGAAAAATTAACCGGTTTTGAAATAAAAACAAAAGATGATGCCATCAAAGCATCCAAAAAAATAGTCTGTGACAGCCTAATTACCGGAGGGCATCTGGAGGGCAATAACATTATAAACATCAACGGCAATGTTAGTGTTGAAAAGCAGGAACTAATAGACACTGATAACTTACACGGCACAGGATGCAATCTGTCATCCGCCATTGCTGCATATCTTGCCAAAAACAACGATTTAAAAACAAGTATTCTAAAATCCCTTGATTATGTTTATGATGGAATAAAAAATGGAAATTATGGAACATTAATAGCTAGAATATAACTATCATTCTTCCATATCTAATTTATCAACAATTGATTCTTGTAAATTTATAAAATCGTGAGATTCTCTTTTTCTAGGTCTTTCAATATCAACTTCAATTATTTCAGCAATCCTACCGGGGTTTTTATCCATAATTACAATTTTATCAGCAAGATAAACCGCCTCATCAACATCATGAGTTACAAAAACTATTGTATTTTCAAATCTTTTCCAAACCCCAATCAGCTGTTCTTGAAGCTTGTGCCTATTTTGCATATCCAATGCAGAAAATGGCTCATCCATAAGCAAGATTGGTGAATGATTAAGCAGGGATCTGATAATTGCAACCCTCTGTTTCATACCGCCTGAAAGTTCATGAGGATAGCTATCCTTAAAGTCAATTAAACCAACGCTTGTCAAGTATCTTTCAGCAGCAGCAATATTTTCGGATTTATTATCTTTGTTTGTCATCTCCAAACCAAATGTTACATTCTGCAATACTGTTAACCAAGGGAACAATGAGTACTGTTGGAAAATAACCGCCCGGTCACCGGATGGTTTTTTAACAAATTCACCATTTTCAATAATTTCACCGGAGGTAGGTTGGTCAAGACCAGCTATTAATCTTAAAAGAGTAGTTTTCCCACATCCTGAAGGTCCCAAAAGGCAAACTAACTCCCCATCATCAACATGTAAATTAATATCCTCTAAAACAGATAATTTATCGCTTTTTTTACCCTCAAAGGATTTATTAATATTATTAACTTCAATCGACATCCATTACACCTACCAGAATATCCTGTCTTGAGCTTTTGTAAATACAAAATCAAATGCAAGTCCAATTAAACCAATGACCAGCATACCAACAACTGTGGTACCTGTATCAAAGAGGTTTGTTGCTGTTAAAATCATATAACCTAAACCACTGCTTGAACCAATCATCTCTGCTGAAATTGTACACATTAAAGCAATTCCAATACCTACTTTTAAACCTGAAACAACATAAGGAACGGCAGACGGCACTACTACACGCCTTAAAACATTCCAGTCATTAGCCCCTAAAGTCTGAGCAGATTCAACTAAAACTTTATCAGTTCTTTTCACACCATCAATAGTATAAACCAAAATAGGGAATACACATCCCATGAATATAATGAATACCGCTGGAAAAGTGCCGATACCAAACCATAAAATTGAAAATGGAATCCATGCAACAGGAGGAATTGGTCTTAAAACACTAATTACAAAAGTACATAAATCTTCCAATGTTTTATACCACCCAAGCAATATTCCCATAGGAATAGCGACAGCAGATGCGCAAATCAAACCTGCAAATACTTTGAATAAGGTATCAACAGTATTTGTAAGAAGTTTTCCGTTTTCAATTACTACCCATGCAGAATTAACTACATCAACAGGACTTGGCAATATATATGAAGAAAACAACTCAATTCCATCAGTGATAAAATACCAAAATAGAATTAGTATTATAGGTACAATAAATGGAATAAACTTATTCTTATAATTATCAAACATTTCATCACTTAATAAAAAATTATTTTACACTACTACATATGTTGTTATAATATAAAAAGTTTAAAATTAGAAAAAAAATGAAGGGTAAGATAAAACATTAAGCCTTATCTTCTCTTTCTTCTTCAATAGCTTCAGTAACGCTATTCAATATTTGAAGTGATTTGGAAAATGCAGGCATACCAGATGTTAATAATACAACTCTTAAAACATCCACAATTTCTTCTTTAGTAATGCCAAGTACTTCAATAGCACTTCTTATTTGTTTTTTGGTAGCTCTTGGATCAGCACGGGAAGCGGTGATGCCTATAGCTATTAATTTTTGAGTTTTATAATCCAAGACTTTTCCATCCCATACAGTATCGTTAATGTTAGATACTAACTCATACAAATCAGGATATTCATCTTTTAATTCTCTGATACCTTTTCCGTAATATACATCTCCTTTCATATAATAACCTCAATTAATATTAATTAATACTATTTTACTTTTTTAAATTATATATAAATAGCTATTTTTAATTGATTCAATATTATCCATGATTTTTTTATCTTGGGATGTATACTTCATTTTATTTACAGAAAGTAAAGATTAATTATTTGTAAAAATATGATAAAAATTGCAAATATACAAACATTTATATACTTACT
>NZ_JAZRHE010000081.1:0-1846 GCF_045644645.1 Methanobrevibacter sp. | reverse complement strand
TTAAAGCAATAGTTGTGTGAATTTGTAAAATTGATTTCATTTATAAGCAAAATTACTTAAATGAGGGAGTATAATCTATTATTTAATTATGGATTTGTATATTGTCGAACGTATTCGACAATTGTATTAACTTTGAATATTTTGTAGATTGTATTCTACAAATATATGAAAACTATTATTCTTGTAGAATGTAATAGACAAAATTTATATATTTTGGAATACAAAAATTCAATACATAGTATTGTGGTGTGAAAAAAAATGATTAAAAGGGAGTTATACTTAAACCAAATCGAAAGGATGATAGATAAGGAACCTGTCAAAATCATAACTGGCGTTAGAAGAAGCGGCAAAACATACTTATTAAAAAGCATTCAGGAAGAGCTTGAAAAACGTGGAATAAAAAAGGAAAACATATTCCTAATTTCATTCGAGTCCATGAAATACAACAAGATAGAAAACTTCAAACAGCTAGATGAATGCATAATGAACCTGACTGAAAACACAAAAGGCAAAGTCTACCTGCTGTTTGATGAAATACAAAACGTAAAAAACTGGGAAAAAAGCATAACCGCATACAGAGTGGACCTTGACTGCGACATCTACATCACAGGATCCAACTCAGAACTACTGTCCGGTGAAATGGCAACACTCATATCCGGCAGATACTACCAGATAAACATTTACCCATTTTCATTCGCAGAATTCATACAATACAAAAAAGAAATAGAAAAAACAGACACAAGTGACTTGGAGGAACTGTTCAAAGAGTATGTGGAATATGGCGGAATGCCACCAATTCAACAGGTTGCAGCACAGGACAAATATTCCTACTTAAGTGACATCTACAATACAATACTTCTAAAAGACATAGTAACAAGACACAACATAAGAAACACAGACATGCTAAACCGCATACTCGACTATGTGATAATGAACCTTGGAAAAAACTTCTCAGCAGGAAACATCGCCAAATACATTAAACACGAAAGAAGAAAAATATCAAAAGACACAATACTTGACTATCTGCTATACTCCAAAAACGCATGCTTCATACACCAGGCACCAAGAGAAGACATAAAAGGAAAAAAAGTACTCAAGCACAATGAAAAATACTTCCTTGTTGACCATGGATTTTATCAGGCAAAATACGGAGAAATAGAAAACATTGGATCAATCCTTGAAAACATAGTCTACATAGAACTTCTCAGAAGAGGATATGACGTAAAAATAGGAATAATAAACGAAAAGGAAATCGATTTCGTCTGCACCAGAGACAAAGAAAAAATCTACATTCAGGTAACATACAAACTTGAAAACGATAACACAATAGAAAGGGAATTTTCAGGACTTGCAAAAATCAATGACAACTTCGACAAATATGTTTTAAGCATGGACAAAATGGATTTTTCAGGCAACGGATTAAAACACAGAAACATCATAGAATTTTTAATTTCAGATTATATCTAAATGTGTAATTCATTTGTATTGATGATATGTTTCCAACAAAACAAAGTTGATAAACTCAATAGTTACTTTTTTAATTTAATTTAATTGCATGCCCTAAATAATATTAACTGTAAGAGTTTTGAATATCAATTTTGCTTTTAAACACCCACTTCAAAGCATTTTAAAATAGCTTTTCAGTAGAACATGACAGTCATTAATATTATATGTTTGTGTTATGAAAAAATTTAATTAGAATAACATTTTAAAAAAAAGTAGTGTAGAAAGAGGAAAGTGATACAACTATCGCATGAGTTTTCATTAAACTCTCTCCTCAAAATAATTTTAATTAATTAATGATTTAATTTTTAAGTTATATATAATTAATAGCTAATTCATAAAA
>NZ_JAZRHE010000080.1:0-30994 GCF_045644645.1 Methanobrevibacter sp. | reverse complement strand
AAAACATCGTATAGAAATTACAAGATTTGTTAAAAAAAAGTTATAAACACTTTTAAAAAACAAAATAAAACACTATACGATTTATTAAAAAAATAAACAAAAAACTAATTAAGTATTCAAATTAACTAAAATAAAACTAATCTAAAATCAAAAGTATTACATAAAATTTATATATTTTGGAATTTATAATGATTATACATGATAAATATATGGAGGAAAAATTAATGATTGAAATTCGTTTTCATGGAAGAGGCGGACAAGGTGCTGTAACTGCTGCTGAAATTTTAGCAAAAGCAGCATTTAAAGACGGAAACTACTCCCAAGCATTTCCATTCTTTGGAGTTGAACGTAGAGGCGCTCCCGTAATGGCTTTCACAAGAATCGATGACAAACCAATCGATTTAAGATATCAAGTATATAATCCCGACTATGTATTAGTTCTAGACGATGGATTGTTAAATGTAGTAGATGTATTTTCAGGAATTAAAGACAATACTGAAGTAACAATTAACACTGAAAGTTTTGAAGGCAGCGGAGAACACGAAGTGTACAGTATTGATGCAACTGGAATTGCATTAGACATGTTAGGTCGTAACATTGTAAATACTATTATTTTAGGATATTTTGCTAAGAAAACCCAAGCAGTAAGTATTCATTCACTTCTTGAAGTGATTAGAGAAACATTCCCTGGAAAAGTTGGAGAGCTGAATGTAGAAGCTACTAAAAAAGCTTATGAAATGGGATAATGGTGATTGTTATGGTAAGTATAGGATGTGTAATTAAAAACCCGGGCAATAGTAGAAACAACAAAACCGGAAGCTGGAGAACATTCAAACCAATTTTAGATAAAGAAAAATGTATTGATTGTGATAATTGTATTCTTTTCTGTCCGGACGGTAGCGTAAACAAACAACATGACATTGATTATGATTACTGTAAAGGATGCGGAATTTGTGCAAACGAATGTCCTTCCGATGCAATTGAAATGGTAAAAGAATAAAAGAGAGTGATTAAATGGTAAAAGAAGTAATGACCTCAAACAAAGCAGTCGCAGAGGCTGTTAGATTAGCTAAACCACAAGTTATTCCTGTTTATCCGATTACTCCACAAACTACAATTTCAGAATACTTAGCACAATATGTTGCTGATGAAAAAATTGATGCTAAATATGTCAAAGTAGAATCCGAACACAGTGCAATAAGTGCTGCTGTCGGAGCTAGTGGTGCCGGAGTAAGGGTATTTACAGCAACATCTTCACAAGGATTAATGTTAATGCACGAAATTTTATATGCAGCGGCAGGTATGAGAGTGCCTATTGTATTGGCTGATGCAAACAGAGCAATTTCCGCTCCATTAAATATTTGGAACGATCAGCAAGACTCCATTGCACAAAGAGATGCAGGATGGTTACAAATTTATGTTGAAAATGCACAAGAAGCATTGGATACAACATTAATGGCTTATAAAATTTCAGAAAATCCAAATGTATTATTGCCATCAATGGTATGTTTAGATGGATTCATTTTAACACACACAGTTGAACCCGTTGAAATTCCAGATCAGGAAAGCGTAGACAAGTTCTTACCTCCATATGTACCAGAACATGCTTTCCTTGACCCTAAACAACCAATGTCAATTGGTAACTTTGCTGATCCGAATTATTATACTGAAGCAAGACATGATATGGAAGTTGCAATGACCAATTCACTTGAAGTAATTCAGAAAACTTGTGATGAATTTGCAGAAATCTTTGGAAGAGAATATGGTCTTGTTGAGACCTATAAAACCGAAGATGCTGAAATCATATTTGTTGCAATGGGATCACTTTGCAGCACACTTAGAGTAATGGTGGACCAGTTAAGAGAAAAAGGTGAAAAAGTAGGTTTGCTTAAAGTTAGATCATACAGGCCATTCCCTGTTGAAGCAATTACAGAAGCTGTTAAAGATTGTGAAAAAATTGCAGTTATTGATAAAAACTTCTCATTTGGAATTGGTGGAGCACTTTATGCTGACATGAAAGTGAAAATCGATAAGGAGATTTATGGATTTATTGCAGGTTTAGGTGGAAGGGATATTACACCGGAATCAATTTTGGAAGCATATGAAAAAACAAAAGTGCCTGAAAAAGATGTCACATGGATTGGACTTAGGGAGGAATAGATATGGTAGATATACCTGATAAAGATTTATTAGCACCAGGACACAGAGGTTGTGCCGGTTGCGGAGCATCCATTGCTGTTAAATTAGCTCTTAATGCTTTAGGCGAAAACACTGTGGCTATTTCTGCTACCGGTTGTCTTGAAGTTATGACTACACCATACCCAGAATCTTCATGGGAAGTTCCATTTATACACGTTGCTTTTGAAAACTCAGGAGCCGTGGCCTCTGGTGTAGAAAGTGCATTAAGAATTCAAGGAAAAGATGATGTAAATGTAGTTGCTTTCGGTGGTGACGGAGGAACTGTGGATATCGGTTTGCAATCCCTATCCGGAGCTATGGAAAGAGGACATAATATGCTTTATATCTGTTACGATAACGAAGCATACATGAATACAGGTATTCAAAGAAGCGGAGCAACACCATACGGTGCAAGCACAACAACTTCACCAAAAGGCAGTGCAAGTTTCGGAGAGGACAAACCTAAGAAAAACATGCCGATGATTATGGCCGCTCATGGAATTCCTTATGTGGCTACTGCATCAATCGCATATCCTGAAGATTATATTAAAAAGGTGAAAAAGGCTGCAGAAACTAAAGGTCCTGCATATATCCATTTACAACAACCATGTACAACAGGTTGGGGATATCCTTCTGAAAAAACTATTGAAATGGGCAGATTAGCAGTTGAAACCGGATCTTGGATTTTATATGAAATCGACCATGGTAACTTTGAAATTACTTACAGGCCAGAAGAAAGAAAACCTGTAAAAGAATACCTGGCACCACAAAAAAGATTCAAACACTTAGATGAAGAACACATTGAAAAAATCCAAAAATATGTCGATGCAGAGTGTAAAGAACTAGGTTTATAGGAGGAAGACAATGGAAAGTATTGTTGTAAACAACAATTTATGTGACGGATGTCTGAATTGTGAAAACATGTGTGCATCAGTCCATAAGTCTAATAGAATAAAAATTATAGAACATGATTCTTCCTTTTATGCTATCGTATGTCAACATTGCGAAAGTGCGCCTTGTATGAAAATCTGTCCGACAGAAGCCATTACCGATGACGGCGTCGATACCAAAAAATGTATTGGCTGCGGATTATGTGTAATGGTCTGTCCGTTTGGTGCAATGACTTTCAAATCCAAAGTTGCTGAAAAATGTGACCTCTGTGCTGACAGAGAAGAAGGACCTGCATGTATAAAGGCATGTACCAAAAGAGCTATTAGCGTTGCAGATCCTGAAAAGATTAGAGCTAAAAATCAGGAAAAATACCTGGCCAAAATGGCCGGATTGTATGAACCTAATAGCGGAAAAGGCGGCATTGTCCATGTCCTAACAAGTCAGGCAAGAGCAAGACTTGTTTTAGATGAATAATAAAGAATTATGTATAAATCAGGAAACTGTACGAACTGTACAACCTGTGGAAGTTGTCAACAAACACCAAATGTTGACACTCCTATTTTATTTTGTATGAATTGCCAACCATCAGATGCGCCATGCATATTAGCCTGCAAGCAAAATGCCTTTGAGGTATTAGGTGGTGCCATTACATTAAACAGTGAAAAATGCAATAAATGCAGGGATTGCGAGGAAGCATGTCCCCTTGGAATAATTAAAATCCAATAGCTATTTTTAAAAAAATTTATATCATTTCAAAATAAAAATAAGAGTAATTGAATTTACAGGGTTTTTATTTTGATTACTGAAGACATTATTAGAGATGCTGTTTATGAATTATACAAAAAAGCAGTTATCGTTTTGGGAGAGGATGTTAAAAAATCACTTGAAGATGCTCTTAAAATTGAAGAACATGAGCTTGCCAGGTTAAATATTGAAGCTATTTTAAAAAATATTGAACTTGCGGAAAAGAAAGGCATTCCGATGTGCCAAGATACAGGTCTTCCCGTGGTTTTTGTTAAATTAGGCAATGTTGAAGTTGAAAATTTACGTGAAGGTATTGAAGCGGGAATAAGAAAAGCTACAAAAGAGATTCCAATCAGACCCAACATCGTGGATCCGCTTACACGTGAAAATACTAACGTTAATGTTGGAGATTACATTCCCCCAATAGATATTGAACTGATAGATGAAGATTACCTTGAAATAACAATATTGCCAAAGGGATTCGGTTCTGAAAACAACAATGCTTTGAAAATGGCGCTTCCGGCTGAAGGAATTGAAGGAATAAAGGAATTCGTTGTCGAATCAGTCCTGAAGGCAAAGGGAAAGCCATGCCCTCCAACAGTAGTGGGTGTTGGAATCGGAGGAACATCCGATTTATGCCTGAAACTGGGTAAAAAGGCTCTGCTCGGCAAAGTTGGCGAAAGAAATCCGGACCCTCAACTGGCGAAATTAGAAGAAGAGATCCTAGAAGAGATTAATAAATCCGGAATTGGACCTATGGGATTGGGTGGAAAGACCACAGCCTTGGATGTGAAAATATTAAAAGCACATACCCATACTGCAGGCCTTCCAATTGGTGTTTGCATACAATGTTGGGCAGACAGACATGCGACAACAAGAATATATGATAATTAACACCAATCCTTTCATTTTTCTAACCGAATCTTCCTAGGATATAGTCTTCCGTCTTTTCCATTTGAGGATTTGAAAAGATATCCTCAGTCAAGCCGCTTTCTATTATTTCGCCATCCAGGAAAAATGATGTATAATCAGAGGCCCTTTTTGCCTGCTGCATATTATGAGTTACTAAAACTATCGTATAATCCTTTTTTAAATCATGGATTAGTTCCTCAATCTTCAATGTGGATATCGGGTCAAGTGCAGAGCAGGGCTCATCCATCAAAATCACCTCAGGACTGACGGCAATTGTCCTTGCAATACATAATCTCTGTTGCTGACCTCCAGATAAGCTTAAAGCACTTGAATTTAACTTGTCCTTTACTTCATCCCATAAGGCGGCCTGTTTTAAACATTTTTTAACTATGTCCAATATCTTACATTTATCTTTCATTCCATGAATTTTAAGTCCATAAGCCACATTTTCCAAAATGGACATGGGAAATGGATTGGCCTTTTGAAACACCATCCCCACTTTTTTTCTTAAATCAACAACATCCACATCTTCATCATAAATATCCTCACCATCAATACTGATTCTGCCGCAATGATTGAAATCCCTTTCCAAATCATTCATCCTATTTATTGACCTGAGAAAGGTGGATTTGCCACAGCCTGATGGACCTATTAATGATGTTACAGTATTTCTCGGAATTTTTAAATTTATATTCTTTAATATATGATTATTTCCAAAGCTTACATTGAAATTTTCAACATTAATTTTCATTACTAACACCCCATTAATTTTTTTTGATAGCCGTTGACAACACCATTTGAAAATAATGTTATTAAAAGCACCATGATAATTAAAACTGCAGCAGTCCCATAAGCATTGTCCATTGATATTCCCTCGCTGGCCAAAATATACAAATGTAAAGGCAATGGCCTGCCAGTGTCAAAAATGGAGATTGGAATATCTAAGGATGAACCAACAACATACATAACCGCTGCCGCTTCTGAAATTGCTCTAGTAATGGCTAAAATTATTCCGGTGAATATTCCCGGAAGAGCAATAGGAAGTAAAACGGAAATGATGCACTGCCATTTGCTGGCCCCGATGGCATAACAACATTCCCTGTAACCATTTGGAATGGATTGAAGAGCAACCTCTGAAACTTGAAATATTGTTGGAATTGCCATTAAAGCAAGCACAATACCCCCTGCTAAAATTGACCAATTCATCTTTAGAAAAAATACTAGAAATGCAAGACCAAACAGCCCAAATACAATTGAAGGGACTGCAGATAAAACCTGAGATATAAATCTGATACCGTTTATCAGTTTCTCATTCGTTTCATATTCTGAAATATAAACAGAACTTCCAACACCGATTGGAATTGCTATTAAAGCTGTGATTATCATCAAATACACTGTAGACAATATCATTGGAAATATTCCTCCAGATTTTCCGGAATTAATTGGATTTGAAAGTAAAAATTCAAAATCCAGCGCAGGCACACCATTAATCAATATAAATCCCACAACTATGACCAGAATTAATAATGTGAGAAATCCTGAAATAACAAAAATTGAATTGCTTAATTTATCGGTCAATTTTGAATCCATAGCATCACCCCCTTAAGGCATACCTATTTTGAAGATAGGCCGAAGCCATCATTAAAATCAAAATTATAATAAATAGAATTAATGCTGTGGCAAATAAAGAATTGTAATGAATTCCGGTTGCATAACCCATTTCCAAAGCTATATTTGAAGTTAATGTCCTGACTGGACTTGTAATTGAAGTTGGAAATACTGAAACATTTCCGGCCAACATTAAAACGGCCAGTGTTTCTCCGATAGCTCTTCCAAGCCCCAAAATTATTGCGGTTACAATTCCCGGAAGTGCAACTGGCACAACTATATTCTTAATGCATTGCCATTGATTTGAACCAAGTCCCCATGATGCCTCGCGATAATGCTTAGGAACAGAATTGATCGCATCCTGTGTGAGTGAAATTATTGTAGGCAAAATCATTAAAGCCAGAACAATGGCTGCCGCTAGAATTGAAAACCCACTGCCTCCAAACGTATTTCTGATAATGGGCACAATTAATGTCAATCCAAAAAATCCATAAATAACTGAGGGAATCCCTGCCAATGTTTGAATGATTGGTTTGAATAGGTTTTTTAAATTAGCCGGCGCAATCTCTTCAAGAAATATTGCACATGATATTGATATGGGAACCGCAAGCACCAATGCAATTAATGTCACATAAACGGATCCCGCAATCATTGGAAAAATTCCAAACTGACCATTATCCGCAGACCAATTCAGCCCGAATACAAAGTTCAGAACACCATTTTCATAAAATGCCGGGACAGCTTCAATTAACATGAATATCAGCATTAAAATAATCAGTATAACTGATAGTGAAGTTATAACCATCAATCCTTTTTTAATTAAATTATCACTAAGGTATCTTCTAGACATTTTAATCAATTTTAATAAGATTTTCTTTTTCAAAAATTTTGGAAGATTCACTGCTTAAAGTCCAATTAATAAATCTTGACGTTTCATTATCGGGGTTTTTATCTGTTAACAGTACAAAAGGCCGTTGAAGTTTGTATGACCCATTCAGAATAGCATTTTGAGATATTCTGACATTATCAATACCAATGTCTTTTAGATTATCATCCAGATGCGCTAAAGACACAAAGCCTATGGCATTTTTATCTTCTGCAACAATTTGCTTTACTGCACCCGCGGAGTTTTGAACAACTGCATCCTCTTTAATTTCACAGCGATTCATTATTGAACATTTGAATGTGTCTAAAGTCCCTGAACCCTCTTCCCTTACAATCACATTTATTTTCCCGGAATAATTCGAAATTTCATTCCAGTCGGCAATATTGCCTGAAAAAATGTCCCTGACCTGTGATGTTGATAAATCATTTATCGGATTGGACGGATTAACTACAACAGCTATTCCTTCAACCCCTATTTTATATTCATTTAAATTGCTTTCGTTGACTTCTTTTGAAGACATCCCTATGTCGGCCAGACAGTTATCAGTGCATTTAATTCCCAAATTAGATCCGCCACCCTGAACATTAATGTCTACATCATCATGGGTTTTTTTATATTCATTTACTAATTCTTCACATACCGGCTGAACAGAAGTGGAACCAACAATGTTTAACTGACAGCTAGTAGTTCCAGAGGGCATTATCAAAAACAAACCCATCAGCATAAGAAAAATGGAAATTTTGTAATTCATTTTCATCACCTTGACAATGAATTATTAAAAGTAGTATATATAGTTTGCTTTTTAGGAAATATTATTCACAAATAGTGAACTAAATAATCTAAAAAAAATATAAAAAATTATCGAAAAGACCTTGGAGTGGTTGGCCTTGGAATATTATCATGAAATTCAACCACAACATCCATCATTTCAACAGATATGTCCCCAATTCGTTCAAATGCCTTGATAACTCTAAACAAATAAATAAAATAATTTGACCTTTCCTTTTCATCAAATGAATTCTCGGCCATTTGAGTTGCAATTATGTTAATGGCTTTTGCTTGAAGAATATGGATTGAATCTTCAAACTCCATTAAATCATACTTTAATTCAGTGTTTCCCTCAATAAAGGCCTTCATTGCCAAATTAATCATTTTATGAGCTGTCTTATGCATATTTTTTAATTTTTTAAGGATATTATCATCAATTTCATAAATATCATTAATCACAAATTTTGCGATATGGCCGCAATAATCCCCAATCCTTTCCAAGTCATAAGCGACTTCATTATACAGCATTGATTTTGAAAATTCGGAATGCTTATTCAAGCTGACAATAGTCTCAACAGAGGTTCTAATCTTTTCAACCATATTGTTGGTAGCGTAATCCATCTCCAAAGCACGTTTTTGCCTTATCCTCATCATGCTCCAAAACCGCATTGAAAGATTCTTCCAGTTGGGAATGGACATGTCCGGCCATATTAATTAACATGCCATTTATTAAAACGTTTCCAGAAGTTTGTTTGGGGCTTTCATAACCATTCAAAGATTCGGCGAGTTTTTCATATCCTTTCAAATCAATCATATAGGCCCTTTTAACAGTGCCCTCCTTAACGAGAGGCTGCAATAGCTGAGTAACATATCTGCGAGTAATGCCAAATTTTTCAGCGATTTCATCCTGAGTGGATGGATTTTCATATAAAATAAAATCCAAAATATCCTTTAGGGTTTTATCCTTTTTACTCATAGAACCATCTTATTTTTTATAATCATCCAATAAATCATTAGATTCGAATTGAATATTTCCTGAAGATTTATTAATGCTGTGTGATTGGTTATCCGCAACATCATTATTTTCAGCCGGTTTTTTATCAAGGGAGCCCTTAAAGTTTATTTTTGATTGTTTCTGAAACCCGGAAGTGTCTTTTCTATGATTTTTAACACGTATTGTTCTTTTATCAACATAATCGAAATCACCATGCCTTCTAGAATGATGAACTCTGGTGCTTTCCCTCTCAAAATTTCTATTTGAATCATGTCTTATGGTTTTAGATTCGTTTTCAGAATGCTTTGCAGACATCAATATCCTTATAATTACAAAGGCCAATAATATAAATGCAATAATCGCAATCGGAAGATCAAACATGATGAATACGTCATCATAGATATCTGTTAAACGATTTCCCATATCAACAAAACCCCTAGCCAAAAATATCAAAGCGACAAAAACAAGGATAACCCCATGTTCCTTTTTAACAAAATCAGGCTTTAATATCAATGGGTATGCACTAATAACCAGTAAAGCAACACCTAAAAGTCTGTATAAATTATTATCTGCAAGTTGCTGAAGGGACAAGTAAACACTTATAAAGGTGCTAGGAAATACTCCCGCTTCAGCCAATAAAGCGAAAATCAATAATAATTGAATCAAGGCAATAACCGCAATTGGAAACACATATGCGATATCCCACTCGAAGTTAGTGCTGAAAGTTGCACGGTCAACAGGTTTATCCAATGCTTCAGTGAGCATGTTATAAAGAACAGATGAAATAACGGAACCTATAATTGTACCTGCAACACCCATAATAGAAGTCAATACAGCAACAAATGCTGAAATAACTCCCACCAATATAAGTTTTTTATAATTCAATATTATTCACCTTAAATTAAATTAATAGTTTAATGATATTTTCTTTAATAATTATATTCATTAAAGTATTTAAACCATTGTCAAACATCAAAAAAAGAAATCATCAAAAACAAATAGAAAGCCTTAGGGGGGATTCGAACCCCCGACTTCCACCTTACCAAGGTGGCGCTCTACCACCTGAGCCACTAAGGCATAATCAAGAATTTCAAAAATCTTAAAAAGTATAGAATAGTGCAAGGGAAGGGATTCGAACCCTCGAAGGCCTATGCCAGAGGATCTTAAGTCCTCCCCCTTTGGCCGCTCGGGCACCCTTGCATACAATATTGATATTATATTACATAGTATATAAATTTTACCCATATTTCAAACATTAATAAAGAAATTTATAATTTAATATTATTTAATAAAGTATATAAATATTAAGTTATTTAAATATAAACTGATAATAATATTTTTTAAATTAACTAAAAATGGTGTAATAATTGCAAATCGATATGGAAGAATGTGGAGTTTGTGAAGATTGTATTGACGTGTGTATGGAAGAGGCCATTAGTAAAAAAGCTTTTACTATCGTTATTGATAACACCAAATGTGATTCCTGTGGCGAATGTGTCGATGTTTGCCCCGTAGGTGCTATTTACGAAGAATAATGTAGGGTTTCCAACATGAAAAAAAAGTTTACAATCATCGATTATATTATAATAATTCTGGTAATTTGTGCTGTTATTTTTGCATTCATACATATTACATCAGATGACTCATCAAAAATACAAAAAACCGCTTTTGATGCTTCAACAATTAACAAAATACACGATACTTATTCTAATTATTACAAAGACGGACATATTGTAAAAACTACTGTCGAGGGTTTCAATGCAACCAATGGAGAAAAAATTTCCCTAAACGGTACTGTAAAGTGGATGTCCAGCACCGGCGGAAATTATGTTAAGATACTAATTGATTCCAATAACGACACTTATTTGGCCGGATTATATCAGACTGTTCCTGATGCCGACATCTACATCGACAAAATCTCATTGGAAAATGATGGGAGCAAATACGACAATTTGGTTGAAGTTACAGCAAAACCTAAAGAGATCAAATCAGCAACAGACTTAACAAATAATCTATCCGGCGATTATGAAATTTCTACAGTCATCGCTTTAGATTCGATTGATGCAATCAAGCTGCAAGAAATTGACAATGAAATTAATTCACATGGAAAGCGATTATCAGTTAAAACAACTGATGTAGATAATCGGATAACTCTTGATAAATCAGATGCAACCAACATCAATGATATCAACACTATTTTAGGCAATATAAATGGAACAACCAGCGATATCACAATCAGAATCTACAATTGCACTGACAGCCAATTAAATCATATTAAAGATAGCTGCGAAGTTACAAACATTAGAAATTTTTAAGTTGGTAATTTATGAGCATAATTTATTCTACTTTTACTTCAATAACAAATAAAATAAATGATGAATTCCACAAATCCTTCTTATTCACAGTTGTTTTTTCAATTTTGGAATTTGTTGAAAATCAATGGGTCAATAGCTATTTTAAAAAGTTATATCCAAATGAAGATTTTTTAAACTTCTTAAACAAGAATAGAATTCTTAAATATCATATTTTCAACCCGTTGATAGTTCTGTTTTTATTCGCACTGTTCCTACTATTATCAATAAATTCACCATCGGCCAGCTTAACAATTACATTAATTATCGGATTTTTATCATTTTTTATCGGATCTGCAATCCTTCCCAGATACATCTTAAATAATAACGTTGAAAATGTAATTAAATTTGATAAGAATGACATTTATTCCATTGGATTCTGCATAGTATTGATAAGCATTGCATTTTTCTTTGTAAGTGTCGCCACTGTTGGAGGAATACCCCTTTTAAAGCCTTCAATCAGATACCTATTAAAGCCAATGTTTACGATGCCTGTATTTTTAATAATCCCCGGAACCTGTTTAATCGCCAGCGCTTATCTAAAAGATTATCAGAACAAGACAATTACACGTTCGCAGGTCAGGTTTAGATTTTTATTTTTACTGGCCATGAATTGCACATTTTTATTGCTTTTAGGATATAGAACACCATTGCTTGCAGCATTCCTCGTTCTAATCATCATTGGATTTTATGGAAATATCATATCCCTTTGGGAAGTTGTAGTCGGCGCCATACTTGGCGTTGGTGCAATAATCGGGATCGGTTATTACAGGTCGCTTGGAGAACTCACCATCACATCATCAACTAGCCCGATATATACGTTACAATCAAGGGCGGATTTTACATTGCATGTTCTGAATTTGCTTGATTTTATTGGAGGCAATTTTGGAGTGACCCATGGAAAACTATTGGCCGGTGCAATACCCGGAAGCGACCTTGGCCCAAGAATGATGGTTGGAAAACTTATCGCATGGAGAACAGAAGTGACTGTTACACCAACACTCATCGGTCAGATGGTTGCTGACTTCGGCAAGGTCGGTGTTGCAATCGGGATGTGTTTTTTAGGATTTATTTTGGGTGTTGGATTTAAAGTGATGAGAATAACACAAAACTACTTTTATATTGGAATTTACTCTTTAATTTTAACATACACAATTTTAGGTATCGAAACTGGAATTTTAGACATTCAAGTTCTATTATACTTTGCAATAGCTATTTTTATTTATTTGATTTCAATTGTAAAATCAAAAAATTAACCACTTTTTAGTGAAAAAGTATTACGAAAAACTTGAATAATACTAATTTGTATTACTTTAATAACCTTTATATAGTGTTATATAGTTTAAATATAAAATATCAAGTAATATATAGAAAGTATTACACTTTAAATTGACAAATATTATATAAAACTTGATATTTTTTAAAATAAAGATGAAAAAAACAAGATAAGTAATACATTATATATAAATGAATTATAAAAAAGTATTACTCATTTTAAAAACGGAGGAATAAAAATTGCATATACCTGATGGATTCATCCCAATTTCACAATGTCTAATCTACTATGTAATTTTAATAGTAGCATTGTACTTCTCTGTGAAATGGGCTAGAACAAACCTTGATGAAAAACGTATCCCTCTTTTAGCTGTATTGGCTGCTGGTATTTTTGCAATCATGTCTATGAACATGCCAATTCCATTTGGTACAAGTGGACACATGGTTGGAGGAGCATTAGTGGCAATTGTATTCCTTGCACCTGAAGCTGCTGTTTTAGTATTTACAGTCGTATTATTAATCCAGGCATTAATCTTCGGAGATGGAGGAATAACTGCACTTGGAGCAAATGTATTGAACATGGCTATTATCGGAGGATTTACCGGATTATACACCTTTAAAGCATTACAAGGTGCAATCGGAAAATACGCCGCCGCAGGAATTGGAGCATGGTTAGCTACAGTACTCGCAGCACTCGCATGTGCTATCGAAATGGCAATTGCTGGAACTTTCCCGGCAAATGTAGGTATTCCTTCAATGGTATTATACCACTTCTTTATTGGAATAATTGAAGCTGTATTAACCGTAATTGTGCTTGTCGCATTAGACAAATACAGACCTGACTTGTTAGCATGGAATAAAACTGAAGGAGATGCATAATATGGAACAAAAAGATAAGTATCTTATTATAGTTGCAGTGGTCATTTGTATTGTAATCTGTTGTCTTTCACCATATATCGCATCTGGTGACCCTGATGGTCTTGAAAAATCTGCAGAAGATGCAGGAGTCCCGGAAGATTTTTCAATTGAAAAAATTAACGGAATTCCGGAAGCAATCTTCCCAGACTATGCATTTGCACATGACCCTGAAAACCAAGTATTACAAATAGTGGCCTTGGTACTGGGTGTTATTGCAACACTCTGTGTTGGATATGCAGTTGCAGCAATCGTAAGACGTAGAAATTAAATTTTTTAATTTCTACAATTTTTTTTTAAAAAATGATTGAAAACAATTGAAATCAGCATAAGCAAATAATAATATACTACTAATTTTTAATAATAACATAGGGAATTATATGGCAGACATAACTCAAATAATGAGATTTGATGATTTGGCATCAAAGGATAGTCCAATACATAATTTAGAAGGAAGAATCAAATTAATTTCAACCATATTCATAATTGTCGTTTGTGTTGTCTCAAAAGAGCTTTTCATACCGATAATGTTAGAGATATTATTATTAATCATATTAAAAATAGCTAAACTGTCATATATCGATTCATTTAAAAGACTATTAATGTTGCTTCCTTTTGGAGGGGCAATAATCATATTTCAACCATTTATCCAACCGGGGAATATAATTTGGAGTTATTCATGGTTACATATTACGGATTTTGGATTGAATTGGGCAATTCTTCTATTAGTGCGTTTAATTGTATCATTGACTGCAATTATTATTTATTCATCAACAACACCCCTTCAGGAAATGGCCAGTTCATTTAGAAAATTAAAAATGCCGCGTGATTTGGCGATGATTTTATCAATCATGGTGAGATTTTTATTTTTATTTGTTGATGAACTTGCGGCAATACGTAAAAGTCAAAAATCAAGAAATTTCAATATTCATGGGAGTAATACTCCATACAAATGGAGAGTTAAACAAGTCGGTTACACAATAGGCATGATGTTTTTAAAAGCATATGAACAGGGGGAAAGAGTCCACAAAAGTATGGTGAGCCGTGGATTTTCAGACACTTCCGAAATGTTTAACGAGAAAAAATCACTTGAAAGAAGTGATTATCTATTCTTAATTTCAATCATAATTATCGTGATTTTACTAGAAATCATATTATTCAAATATTCCGGGCAATTAGGTTACTTCAGTCAAAACTTTTCAATTAATTAGGTGTTAACATGACAGACATTCATTTAGAGACAAAAAACTTATCCTTCACATACCATGATGGAACACAGGCTTTAAAAAATGTAAATATTCAAATTAAAAAAGGGGAAAAAATAGCAATAATGGGGCCAAATGGTGCTGGTAAATCAACCTTATTCTCCCATTTTAATGGTTTAACAGAACCTACATCAGGGCATGTTGAAGTAGAAGGTGAAAAAATCATTTTTGAGCGAGAAAAACTACTTAAAGTAAGACAAAAAGTAGGAATTGTATTCCAAGATCCAAATGACCAGTTATTTGCACCTACAGTTAAAGAAGATGTTGCCTTCGGGCCTATGAATTTAGGTCTTGAGTACGCCGAAGTAGAAAGAAGAATCGAGGAGTCCCTGGAAATGGTTGGGATGAGTGGTTTTGAAGATAAAACACCCCACCACTTAAGCGGCGGCCAACAAAAAAGAGTGGCTATTGCTGGAATAGTGGCCATGAGACCAGACATAATGATACTTGATGAACCAACTGCCGGCCTTGATCCTGAGGGTGTTGATAAAGTATTGGACATTCTAAATAATCTTAACAAAGAAGGAATGAGCATTGTTATTTCATCACACGACATTGAAATGGTAAATCAATTTGCAGATAAGATTTTTGTCTTGTATAATGGAGAGATAATCGCTCAAGGGGACAAAAATCAAATATTTTCAGACAAGGAATTGTTGAAGAAAGCCCACCTAAAAGCACCGGTAACAACCGAAATACTATATAATTTAAAAGAAAAGGGATTAGATGTTGATACAAGTAAAATAACTATAGATGAAGTTGTTGATGAAGTTCTAAACTTAATCAATAAATAACCAACATCATATTCGCTAAAAAAAAGATAAAGATATTGTAATCGGACCCATGTAATTTTTTATGTGCCCTACGCCAAATTATCGCAATTGAAGAAAATCCAAAATAAACTAATTTAAAAAGCTTTTCCTGTTTTTAATTTTATCCTTAAGTTTGACTATAAACTTAAATTCCTCATTTAATTCTGGAGAATTTGCAAATCCGCAGTTAGGACAATGAATACTGTTGCAACCATGTTTTCCGCAACTGGAACAACCACGATTTTCTAATTTTGTTTCATCAAATTCAAAACCGCACATGCGACATTTCATAATAACACCAAAAAAATAGTTAAAAAAAAATAATGAAAAATTGAAGTTATTCCACTTCAATATTTTCAGCTTCTTCCTTACGAAGACAAACGTCATATCCTTTTACATTCATTTCAATAGGATCTCCCAAAGTAGCAACTTTTTTAACGGTTATCTTTGCTCCTTTAACAAAACCCATACCTAATAAATGTCTTCTTAAATCAACATCTCCGGTGTCATGATATTTAACTAATGTAACAGTTTCACCGGGTCTTGTATCTTTCAATGTTCTCATAATATCCCCCATCATCAGGATTTGAAAAAATTTTTAGGCATGCTAAAAACTTGTTATTCTATACTTTGTCCAAACAGATATATAAATATTTAGTTATAACTAAAAAATTGAAAAAAAATGAAAATGACCTTTAAGTGACTGCACTTATCCAAATCCGGCCAATACACCAATTTGGAAAATTAGGAAAGAAACAACATAAGCGGTCACCAAAGTAATTGCGCACATAGTTATTGGCCATCTGTAACCATTAGTTTCCTGTTTTATTGCGCCGATAGCTGCGATACATGGAGTGTAAAGCAATGTGAATGCCATAAATGAAAATGCAGACAATGGAGTGAAAGACTCATGCACAACATCAGTGATTCCATCCTCATCATCCTCATCCATCCCTTCCAATGTACCGAATGTTGCAACCACAACTTCCTTAGCTGCCAATCCGGAGATAATTGCTACAGCCGCCTGCCAAGTTCCAAATCCTAACGGGACAAATATCGGAGCAAGGAAAGTGCCTATGATTCCTAAAAGACTCATTTGAGGGTCATTTCCTCCCCAAGGGAAGATGTTTTGCAAAAGCCACAACACTACAGAACAGACTAGAATTATGGTACCTGCTTTTTTTAAGAATCCCTTTACTTTTTCCCAGGTATGCAATAATATGCCCTTAAGGGAAGGTATCTTATATGACGGCAATTCCATTACGAATGGTGTTGATAATCCTTTAAACATTGTTCTTTTAAGGATGGCCGCAACAACAAGCGCCACAACAATACCCAACACATAGATCAAAACCAGCATGATCCCCTTATGTTCTGTGAAGAATGCCGCTATAAAAATACCATAAATCGGCAATCTCGCAGTACATGACATGAATGGAACAAGCATCATTGCAAGCATACGGTCCCCTTCATTTTCCATTGTTCTTGTTGCCATAATGGCCGGCACACCACAACCAAATCCCAGTATCATGGGGATAAATGCCTTTCCATGAAGCCCGACAATTTTGTGCATCACGATATCCAAAGTGAAAGCAGCTCTTGCAAGATAACCGGAATCTTCCAAAATGCTTAAAAATAAAAACATTAGAATAATGATTGGCAAGAAAGAAAGAACTCCTCCCACTCCCCCAATAATTCCTCCGCAAATCAATGAAGAAAGCAAACCTTCACCCAAGAAAGATCCTAACGATTTGCTCAATAAAACAAATGCCTGACTAATCATTTCCTGGAAAGGAGCGCCGATAGTGAATGTCAATTGGAACATTGCATACATGATTAAAATAAATATGAACGGGGCCAAAACCCTATTTGTAACAATCTTATCAATCTTATCGGTCATGGTTTCCTTTTCAACGGCAGGCCTTTTAACAGATTCCGCCATCAGACCGTCAATAAATGCATACCTTGCATTAGCAATAACCTCTTCAGGGCTTTCTTTATATACATCACGAAGATGTGTGCTTACCTTATCCACTTCAGCCATTATTTGAGATTGTTTAGGGGATTTTTGAACTTTCTCTATGACAATTGTGTCCTTTTCCAATAATTTTATGGCTGTCCATATGGAAGGAACATTCAGTAAATCACTATCTTGTTCAATCAATGCCTGCAAATCCATCAGATGACCTTTTATATCATTGCCGTAAGACAATTTTTCACTTGTATCCCTTGGATTTTTAGATGCCTTTTCAACTTCAGTTAACAGTTCATCGAAACCCTCTTTATCTTTTGCATTAATTTCAATGACCGGAAAACCTAAAAGTTCACTCATCAAATCAAGATTGATGATATGTTCCTTTTTCCTGGCAAAGTCATTCATATTAAGCGCCATCACAAGATTGGCGCCCAACTCCATCATCTGAACAGTCAGATATAAATTACGTTCCAAATTAGCGGCATCAACCACATTAATAATAACATCGGAGTCATCATCCACAATGAAATCCCTTGAAACGATTTCCTCAATAGAATGAGCGCTTAACGCATAGTTGCCCGGCAAGTCAATAATGTCATATTCATAATTACCATGATTGAAATTGCCCTCTGCCCTTTCAACAGTTTTTCCGGGCCAGTTTCCTACATGCTGGTGCATGCCAGTCAATTGATTGAACACTGTTGTTTTTCCCACATTCGGGTTTCCTGCCAATCCCACAATTAATTTTTCCATTAACCAATCTCCCATTTTAATATAAAAATCCGAATATTGTCTGAAATGCCATTTTCACACAAAATATTTTAGTTTAAGTATGCTGAAAAATTAGGTTTACCAAAACGTAATAATAACTTTATTTTTATTCTATATAAACATTTAAGAGTATAGGGCAATTAAAATTTAGGTATGCCTAAAAATTTAGAAACATTTATATACCATGACAAACAACCCTTTATACAAGTGATGAAATTTAGGCATGCCTAAAACATTGCTTAAAACAAAACATATTATCAGTCAGATAATAATACAATCTCCAAAAAAATATTAAATCAAATATTAAATTAGCTTTTCTCAATTTTCTAATTTAATATGAACGGGAAATAATTCTGCCATATCCCAAAAAACACATAATTGGTGTTTAAATCTCCTCCATATATTTTAAACACCAATTACCTCATTTTAAAAAAATTCAAGGCCCTTCACCATCATAGGTGCGCGGGTCATCGTAAAGGTCCTCATCCCAGTAGTTATACTCAAGATAGTCATCCATCTTCTGGTTCAAACCCCAATTGTTATTATCATAATAGGAATATGGGTCAAATGAACTTTTGCCATAAGAAACAACTACACTTTTACTTGCTTCAGCAGAGTTATATTTTGAATCCCCATCAAATTTGACTTTCACATTATATTTCCCAGGGTCATATTTTATTGCATGAAGTTTGCTATATGATTTGTATGCCCATTTATAATTGCCGTTTTGGTCCGTAATATTATAATGGATTCTTCCTTTACTATTAATGGTATGATTATGACTATCCACAAGTTTGATTAAGATGAATGCACCTTCAGATTCTATCTTAATATCCACATTTTCCTTTGCAGAAACAGGATTGGACAATAATAAAAATGCTGATAAAGCCACTAGAAAAATTATGATTTTCTTGTTCATAATATTAATGTGTACATCTTGTTATAAATTTTTATCTGAATTGTTGAATAAAGCAACATTTAAATTGGATTGAACACAGATATTTAATAGGTGATTTGATGATTGAATATGAAGATATAATGAAGGATTCACCCTATTTAATTTGTTATTTAATTTCCCTGACCAAAACACATGACTTTTATATAAACAAACACATTAAAAGCAGAACAGAGATATTGCCTAGCCAATACTATATGTTAATGTTTTTATACCACGAAATGGGAACTAACCAATCAGATATAGCAAAAGCTTGCTTAATGGACAGAAGTGGCGTTTCAAGAGCATTTAAAGAATTTGAAGAAAAAGGATTGATTACAAGGGAAATTGACGAAAACAACAAAAGAGCATACAAAATACGATTAACTGAAAAAGGGATTGAAACAGCTCAATTTTTAGAACAGAAAGAAAAAGAATGGGACGACATGATCTATGAAGAATTCAATATGTCAAAAGAGGAGTTAACTGAAGTTTTATCAAAAATATCTCTAAAATCATTAGAATTCAATCGAAGTAACTTTTAATTCCATCATCATCGCCCACCCTAAATTCCATCACATACTTACCAATTGAAAACAATTTTTTATAACGAACTAAATTCTTAAAAAAGACATCAATATTCTTTAATGGCCTCAACAAAGTTTAAATTATAGTTAGAATAATTAATAGCCATGATAGAATTAGTTATCGCTTGTTTTATAGGCATATTAATTGGAACGACTACAGGATTGATACCTGGAATACATGTTAACACGGCCGGAGCAATATTGTTTGCCTCATCCACTTTCTTATTGACGTTCTTATCACCCGAATTCCTTTGCGTTTTGATGGTTGCAATGTCAATAGCACATGCCCTGATTGAATTTGTCCCTTCAATGCTATTGGGAGTCCCACAGGAAGGAACAGCAACATCAATACTTCCAGGACACAGAATGGTGCTGCAAGGAAGGTCTAAAGAAGTCATAAGAATAGTATCGATTGGAGGCTTTGGATCAATCATAGTTACGGTAATGATGCTTCCAGTCTTTGCAATCGCCCTTCCAACCCTACACGATTTAACAAAACCGTTCACATGGGCCATACTGCTTTCAGCATCAATTTATCTGACCTACAGGTTAACAAACTCCTATCGTGATTTTATATGGTCGTTGCTTCTTTTTGTTCTTTCAGGGATTCTAGGCTGGATTATTTTTCAAACCCCCATATCATCAGGAGTGACCCTGATGTGTACATTTTCAGGCCTTTTCGGAATAAGCACCATATTGTTCAGTTTAAATGAATCCTCAACAATACCCCATCAGAATAAATTCTATGAACTTGATTTGGATTTTAACAAATTAAAAAGCATTTTCACAGGAGGAATTACGGGGGCGATTTTAGGCTTTCTTCCAGGCTTTGGACCTGCACAGGGAACAGTGATGGCTCAGGCAGCAAGCGGTGCAAACGATAATGACGATGATGACACAGTCAATTTCCTGCTTGCGACATCCGGATTAAACGTTTCAGATTGTCTCTTCTCATTAATAGCGATTTACATTATCGGAAACCCCAGAAGCGGAATAGCTGTTTATATGTCCTACCTAATATCTGAAATGACCATCAACCATTTGGCAATATTTATTTTTGCTTCACTAATATCCGTTTCCGTTTCTTTGGCATTATCCTTAAAATTAGGCGATTCCTTTTCCAGACTAATGGACGGTGTTGATTATAAAAAATTATCGATTGGAGTGATTATGCTTCAGATTTTGATATTATACATCTTCATTTTTTATTATCAGGCCCCCGTTCTTTATATGACTCTAGCTTTGATCACCTCTACTGCAATGGGAATGCTACCCCATTTTCTCGGAATCGGAAAGTCCCATTTAATGGGGATTTTAATTATTCCGGCTATCGTCATCTATATGCAAATGTTTTCGGTGATTTGAATGAAAAATGAATTATATAACCATATCAAAAAATTAAATTCTATTGATAGAATCAAAGATAAAAATGATTTAAAATTAAATAACTCGATTTATTTACCCCAATTGGAACATTTAAGAAGAAATAATTTTATTTCACAAAAAGAAATAGATAAAATACTAAAAAATCCAGATGAAATTAAAAAACTAAAATTCTATAACTTTATTGATTTTATTAACATCTCAGATAAAATTGAAAGTTACCTATCCGAATTAACAGATGAAATATCAAAAATCCTTCCAAAAAATGTAGATATCCAAGGAATGGATTTTTTACTTTATGAAATATTAATTAACATCTATAAACATTCAAAATTTGAAAATGCCTACTTACAGTTTAATATTGAAAACAATGAAAGAATTATTGAAATTTATATTCTAGATGATGGTATTGGGATTCCAGGAAGCTTTAGAGATGCTTCTTTTAATTATGATAATGATAATGAAGTTATATTTGATGCAATAAATGGTAAAACAACCGATAAAGAAAAATATAACTTACATGGCAGAGGATTAAATTCAAGTGCTCGAATCACAACTTTGGGATTTGATGGAGAAATGTTAATTGCATCTGGAAATGGAATATGTTTAATAAACAAAAAAGGCGCTGAAACTTATGATAATAAAAATAAAATAATTGGAACTTTCATAATATTAAGAATTAATAATAAAAAAATAGAAAATATATATGAATATTTAAAATATGAAAAGATTAATAAGATTACTGGGGTTAACCATGAATAAAAAGGAAATAATTCTTGAAGAAAAATATCCAAAAAAATTAGGAATGGGTCCGACGGCAAAAAAACTTTTTCAAGAAATAAATAAAGAATCTGATGTAATTTTAAATTTTGAAAATATTGAATTCATGAGCAGGTCATTCGCTCAGGAATACACATTTCAAAAATATAATTCAAAAACAAATATAACCGAAATAAATATGTCTGAATCTATTAAAAAGCTATTATCCATAGTTGCTGAAGACTTTGAAAGAAGTTGTTTATGAATAGCTAGATAATAATCACATTATCCGCTATTTTTTCTGCTTTTTCTTTTATTTTTGATATGTCTGCGTCAGGAAATGCATCAACAACACACAAATCAACCTTATCAATCTTCAAATCCTCAAATGATTCGTTGTAAATTTCATAACCATCAGCAATTTCATTAATTTCCAGATTAACTTTTAACGATTCGATCATTTCTGGATTGATGTCATTGAATATTACTTTTTCAAAGCCATATTTCAAAAGATATATTCCAATGGCTCCCAAACCGCACATTGCATCTACTGCAATTCCCTTTTCGATAGAATTATTCTTCAGGTAATTATGCAACTGGACCAATTTCTGTTCTGTAGTCATTGCAACTTCAATATGGTGTTTGGATTGGTTTTTAACCAGAATGACTTTATCTCCGAGCAGCGTCCTCATGACATTTATTTGAGTGTCATCGCCTTCAAGGATTTCAAAGTGATTGATGTCCGAATCCTTATCAAATATTCCGACCGTGTCCTGCGGAGATCCTTTCAGGACACATGCCACTTCCGAAACCTCATTGAATAGTCTTGATGCTGCATTATCTGTAAAATCCGGATGCAATAATATTAGGCTTCTTTTGGCTAGGAATTGTGGGTTCAAGCTACTGTAATAAAATTTGGACAATGGAACCGGAGAATTGCGCCTAAGAGTTGCTTTTTCGGGAACGATTTCCTCTTCAATCATTATCTTCAGGATATGTGCCATTACAACATCGATCGGCCTTTTTCCACAGATGCAGCGCTTGAAATCATCATCCAGATTATCAAAATCCATATAATCGCTTACCGGCGAGAATTTTTTAATTTGAACATCCCCACATCTTTCGCATTCCTGAATATCATCAATTTTTTCATCCAAATCATTTTTAGTCAACATGATAGCACACCACAATTGTCCTGTATTTTGATTTTTGTTTTAAGTCAGTAATTATGATTTTGTAAGTAATAAAAGTTTATTAATTAGTATTACTAATTTTAAGAATATGAAAAAACGATCAGTAGGTTTTTAAAATGGAAAATAAACAGAATCAAAGCAATAACAAACTTATACCGCAATATGACGTGATTAAACAAAATTATTCTCCCGAGGAAAAAATTCTTTTGAATGAAATTCGTGAAAATTTGGTTGATTTAGCCATATCATCCGGCGAAAATTTCCAAGTAAATGAGGAGAAGTTATTAAATGACATCAAGGCATTCATATTCAACAAGTTTTCTATAGAACATCAAAATAAAAATATCTCAAATGAATATTTAGATAACTTGTCAGGGAAGCTGCTCAGGGACATTATAGGATATGGCAAGATCGACTCATTAATTCAGGATGATGAACTGGAAGAGATTATGGTAATCGGAGTGGGCAGACCACTTTTCGTTTATCACAGAAAATACGGAATGATGAAAACCAACATCCAATTTGACCGGGAACAGGAACTCCTGGACTTAATCGACTCCATGGCGCGCGAAATCAACAGAAGAATTGACCAGGAATCCCCAATTCTTGATGGAAGATTAAAGGACGGATCAAGAATAAACGCCACAATCCCACCGGTTTCTGCAGATGGGCCTTCACTTACAATCCGTAAATTCAAAAGGGATCCGCTGACCATCATTGATTTGATCAATTCAAAAACAATGTCTCTAGAGCTGGCTGCATTTTTTTGGTTGTGCTTTGATGGATTAGGCGTCAAATCTGCCAATGCAATAATATCCGGCGGAACAAGTTCCGGCAAAACAACAACCTTGAATGCCCTATCAGCATTTATTCCACCCAAGGAGAGAATTATAACTATTGAGGACACTTTGGAACTTCAAATACCTCACGAACATGTTATACGAATGGAAACAAGACCTGCAAATGTTGAAAATAAAGGGGAACTAACGATGAATGACCTGGTTAAAAATTCCCTAAGGCAAAGACCGGACAGGATAATAGTGGGTGAAGTCAGAGGCGAAGAAGCAATCACTTTATTTACCGCATTAAATACCGGCCATTCCGGATTTGGAACACTTCATTCAAATAGCGCAAGAGAAACCATTACACGACTTACAACAAAACCGATGTCCGTGCCTAAAATAATGATTCAGGCCATTGATTTTATAATAATGCAGAACAGAATCTACACGCCTTCAGGAATTTCATACAGGAGAATAAGTGAAGTTGCAGAAATTGTGGGTGTTGAAGAAGGGGTAACCCAGCTGAACAAGATTTTTGAATGGAATCCCGAAAGGGACAGCATTGACAATGTTAGCGTTTCCAGCAACACATTAACGCAAATAGCCAATTTAAGCGGCAAATCCATGCATGAAATCTACAACGAAATAGAAAATAGGGAACTGGTCCTAAAGCACATGTTGAATCACAATATACATGCCGTGAATGATGTGAATGCCGTTCTGGAACTGTACTATGCCAATCCTCAGAAAGTCTTAAATGAAATTATCTTAAACGGGTGATATTATTTTAAAAAGATTTTTTATTGCAATGGGAGGAACCTTTTTATTTCTATTTGAATCCGTAAAGAGCCTCTCTCCAAGCGGCATTAAAAACAAAAGTGAAAGAAAGGATAATCCAAATGTTTTTTCCAGATTGAACATGACCCGTTATTCCCGAAGTGAAAAAGCTGAAAATGACCAAATCGAATTAATTAGAAACCTCCTGCTTGAACATCTCTTCGACAAACGTGTAATTGCAATCCTAATTGTCATATTCATAATGACAAGTAGTTTTCTAGCATTGGAACTGGGGGGAATATATCTGGTGATTATTATGATGTTTTATACTTTCACCATTTATTATCCTCAAATTAAAGAGAAAAACTCCTATTCCGATTTGAATCAGGAATTGCCTTATGCATTAAGGCATATGGGAATTGAATTAAAATCCGGAAAGGGGCTTCATGATACACTAATGACCATTAAAAATGCAGATTACGGTTCCCTATCACGGGAATTCAACAGGGTTTTAGAGGAAGTGAAATATGGAAAACCAACAGAGGAATCACTTCTAGAAATGTCCCACAGGGTCAAATCCGAAGGTTTAAGTCGGACGATTCACCAGATAATCGGCACTTTACGAGTGGGCGGGAATTTAGCCAATAGCTTGAACATTATTGCAAAAGACATTTCCTTTGAAACACAAATTAAATTAAAAGAATACGCACAAAAATTAAATTCCTTTATTCTGATTTATACTTTCATAGCAATATTGGCTCCGGTAATCATTTTGATAATGCTGATGGCGGGTTCGACCGTTATGGGAGACATAGTATCGGGAAATCTTCTATTAATAATATACGGATTATTTTTCCCAACAGTGGTTTCATTTATGGGAATAATAATCAAAAAACTGGAGCCAAAAATATGAAAATTAAAAAAAAAGAAAAAAGGAATTAATGGAAGAAAGTTTCAATTCCTTTTGATGCCAATAAACCGGCGAAATCGCCTTGTTTATCCATAATGATATTTCCTTTAGTAAATTGATCCATTGCAGCATTAATCATTGCATTTTTAGTATCAGAATCTTTTGCTTTATTGGCAGCCGCTTTAACAATGTCCAATACGGCTTCCCCTCTGGATACGCCTTGGTTCCAATCCTCTTCACGGATAATGTCAATAGCGCTTGCATTGGTTTGCTGGCCATTGACCTCCAATGGTCCTGCTGCAGCAAGTACGGCATCCAATCCCTGACTATTGACTGCAACCACATTATCAATTTTTACACCCTTATTACTTTCTACAATTTCCTTTGCATATTGCAGTCCTTTAGAATTATCCGCATCATAAAATGCATCGTGCATCAGCAATTTAGCGCCTGCACCCTGTTTCTGATATTCTTCGGGTTCCGCAGCAGTTGGATGTCTCATTCCACCAGGATAAAATGCAGTGTAATCTTTTAGAGTGCCATTATTTAAGCTAACAATAAATGCCATGTCACAGGCCCCCATTCCGGCTCTAGTTTCACTTTCATCAATGGCGCAAACTAAAATATGTTTATCGCCGGTGGCTAAGATAGAAGTTTCGCCAAGGAATATAACACCTGCAATTATTGCAGCTAACCCAATAAGAACAACAATTATAATAATTAAGATCAGTCTTTTTGTCCTATTCATAATCCAACCCACATTAAATTAATATAAAATAGTATAATTGTATTAAGTTATCTTTTTTATTCTACTTAAATCTTGTTAATACTCAATGACCGTTACAACCGAAAAAATAACACCATAATTTTTTCAAAAACCCCTTTTTCTTTTTAGGATTTTCATTTATTGGATATAATATGGGTTTATGTTTAATTTAATAGATTTACCATCCCTTAGAAAAATAATTAATAGGTGAAATTAAATATGATTGACATATTTAATTTCCGAGAGTAGTTATATGTACTTATCAACATATGAAAAAAGAGATATATGGTGTTTAATTGTTGAGGAGTTTTAAACACCAACGACTTTATTAGGAAAATTTTTTTGGCAGAATAATTTTCCGGAAAAAATACTAAATTAGAAAATTGTGAAAAGCTAATTTAATATTTAATTTATTTTGGAGATTGTATTATTATTTGACTAATAATATTTTTGAAGTAATGTTCGAAATTTAGGTGTGCCTAAATTTACATCACCATGTATAACATAGTAAGACATAGTATATAAATGTTTCGGTATTTTTTAGGCATACCTAAATTTTTACAATGTCTTTCTAAAAATATGTCGCGTGTTATATAACAGGTAGTATAACATAGTATATAAATATTTCGGACAACCTAAAAAAAATAATAAAAAAAGAATAAAAAAATGAAAGATTCTACATCAATCTTCCAACACCGGTAATTTCAATACTGGCGACACCATCAATAGCCTGAACCATTTCCTCAACAGGTTCGGATCCGCCTTCACCATCTTCAGTGATGAATTGTAAAATTACAGCAACTAAACCAAAAGCAATTGGTTCTTCTGAAATTTCTTGGATTCTTGCGCCTTCAGGCATTGAACTTTCAATAGTGGATTTGATTGCTTCTAAATCTATGTCCGGACTATCCGGCATGATTTTCATAGTTGTTAATACTTCACCCATTCTAATTCCTCCATATTTAAAAATTATGGTCCTTCAAAACCGCATTCGCATTTGTAAGCGTGACCAAAAGTACGGCATTTTTCACATCTTGCAATTTTTGCTCCACAAATCGGACATTCAAACTCTACGAAAGGTCCGGTTAATGGAATTTCCTGTTTACATGAAATACATTCTACAGTTTTCATTTCTATTCACCTATAATTTTTGTGTAATCGAAGTTATAATCATTTACATTATCATCTATAAGAGATAAAACCCTTTCGGGAAACTTTCCATTCACAACATAACAATCAGCCCCAAACTCTAATAAAAGAGAAGGTAACATTACATCAATCGATGACTCCTGAAAAGTTAGTAATGTTGTTGCATCGATTTTACTTATGAATGTTGAACCCGGCTCTTTAGGTTCTTGGGTATATATACCATTTACATTTGTTACTATTAAAAGCTTTGCATTTAGGAGGTGTGCCACATATGCTGCAATCGAATCTGAAGTTATATCCCATGAGCATTCAAACGGATCCTCTGCCTTTAGGAACTCGGAAACTGCAAAAATTGGGGTGAAACCTTCATCAGATATTTTTTTAACTTCATCCACATCAAATGCCAGTTTTGCAGACTCCACCTTATCATTGACCAGTTTGGCAATGATGTCCATGCAATCGATGGCTGTCCAATGATTCGCTTCATCTGAAAAATCCTGTTCTTCATTATATCTGCGAATGAGATTTGCAAATTCTCCACCACCCAAAATGATAACTGAAGAGGTGTTCTTTAGTTTATCCGCCAAAGATATTGCATAATCTGGAAATAGACTTCCCCCGATCTTAACAACCTGTTTTATGATAATTACCACAACCTTGTTTAATTAAAAACAGCTACGATTAAATGATAAGTTTAACTATAAAAGTTTCAAATCCCCAGTCACTTCGTCAAGAATTTCATCTTCATCCGGACCGAGCGCCAAAACTGTAATGCTTGATGTAGGTATCTGAGTCCTTCCGGCATCAATAACCAAATAATTTGAAATCCCCTTTTCATCAGCCAATCTTTTAAGTTCCAATAACTCCTCCTTGGTTTGGACTTTTAAAACGACTTTGGCATAGGCCTCATTTTCCCATTTTTTAATTTTTTTTGGATCTGTCTTTTTATAAGAACCGATGGAACCATGACAACACTGGGCGGCAATTTTTCCCTTGCGCATCTTTAAATCAGTTCTGACTATCATTACCTGTTTCATAATTATCAATATTAAATATCTGTTTAGGGATTAAAAAGTTTTTTGAAATCATACCATATTGCAAAATTTAATTAATCAATAAAAATAAAATTACATATGATTATAATTTTAGGGAGATAATAATGACTCGTATTTCAATTTTAGACAAAGACAGATGTCAACCGAAAAAATGTGATTATCTTTGCATTCACTACTGTCCCGGTGTCAGGATGGATGAAGACACCATAGTGGTTGATGAAGATACGAAAAAACCGTTGATATCAGAAGAATTATGTGAAGGGTGCGGCATCTGCACCAACAGATGCCCATTTGATGCCATTACAATTATTAATTTACCTGAAGCCGCAGACAATCCAATACACAGATTCGGTCAAAACCAGTTTGAGCTGTTTGGTCTTCCCGCATTAGAGGAAGGTACTGTTCTGGGACTTCTCGGACCGAACGGTATTGGTAAATCCACAATAATGAACATTCTATCCGGTAACTTGATACCCAACTTCGGAGACTATGAAAACCCGCAGGAAAATTGGGATGAAGTGATTGAATACTATAAGGGTTCAGCCCTTCAGAAGTATTTCAAGGACCTGTCCGAAGGCAACATCAAAACCATATTAAAGCCGCAGATGGTTGACAAGCTTCCGAAGGTTGTGAAAGGCAAGGTCAGAGATTTGCTTGAAAATGTTAACGAAAGAGATAAGCTTGACTATGTTACAAAAGAGCTGCAGCTTGAAAATGTTCTGGACAGGAAAATGGAAAACCTGAGCGGCGGGGAACTTCAAAGGGTCGCAATAGCTGCAACAGTCCTGAGGGAAGGTGACTTCTACTACTTTGACGAACCCACCTCCTGGCTTGACGTGTCACAAAGATTGAATGCCGTCAAGGTTATCCGCTCACTTGCAGATGAAGGCAAAAGCGTGCTTGTCATCGAACACGACCTTGCAACTTTGGATGCCCTATCTGACAATGTCCACATATTATACGGTGCTCCTGGAGGATATGGTGTGGTGTCCGGAAGGAAAGGAGTTCGCATAGGTATCAACGCTTATATCAATGGATTTTTGGCTGAGGAAAACGTCAGAATCAGAAGAAACCCAATTGAGTTTACAATAAGGCCGCCGACTCCCGAAGATGAGGGGGATGCGCTTGCAAGCTACACCGACATCAGCAAGGACTATGACGGATTCAGCCTGTCCGCCGATGCCGGCGAGATATTCTACGATGAGATCGTGACTGCATTCGGATCAAACGGTATTGGTAAAACCACATTCGCCAAAATGCTTGCTGGAGTGGAGGAACCAACAACAGGAGAAGTTGATGAGGAGGTAACAATAGCCTACAAACCACAGTACATCGTTTCAGACTTTGAAGGGACAGTGAGCGACTTTTTATATATGAATGCCCCCAGTTTCGGATCTAAAATCTTTGAAAGCGAAATAATGAACCCATTAACCCTGGACGACATGCTTGACAAACCGGTCAGCGGATTAAGTGGAGGGGAACTTCAAAGATTAGCCATTGCAGCAACACTTGCAAAAGATGCTGAAATCTATCTTTTTGACGAGCCTACCGCATTTCTGGATGTGGAACAGAGACTGATTGCCGCAAGGGTCATACGCAAGATGGTTGAAAGCAGAAACGCCGCATCACTTATTGTGGACCACGACATCGTATTCATCGATTACATATCCGACAGGGCAATGGTGTTCAACGGCACTCCTGGCTTGAACGGCCATGCATCAAAACCAACCGATTTGAGAAATGCAATGAACGAGTTTTTAGGAAATCTAAACATTACATTTAGAAGGGATAAGGAAACAAAAAGGCCGAGAGTAAATAAACTTGACAGTTTTAAAGATCGTGAACAAAAAGAAAAAGGAGAATATTACTATCTGTCCGACTAGATACTCCCTTTATTTTTAAACCATCACCAAAAACAGGAAAAAACTGTAATATGGTTATAAAGTTAAGGGCTCACTTTAATAACCATAGTACAACAAATAATCCAATACCAAATGAATTATTTTTTTTTGATAGCTCTTTTATAAAGATACAAAATGACTTTAAAATAATTTAAAAATATTCTTAATTATATTTCCAACATCACCATTAATAACCTTAGAAAAATAATTTTAAGATAGAGTAGTAAATAGCCCCCCTACGGCTATTTACTGGAGTATATGACATATTTCAAAATTGAGGTTTATCATATAAAATTATCATGAGTATGATAATCTAATAAATAATCACTAGTAATACCATATATAAAGGTTACTAAAGTAATAACCCTTAAATTACTTCATATCAATTAAATTTTAGTTAAATTTGAAAAATAATGAGTTAATATAGTAATTTTAGATAAATAAACTACAGAC